>CAZTWC010000368.1:0-3272 GCA_964617105.1 uncultured Myxococcia bacterium | reverse complement strand
TCAGGATATCACATCCCTGTTCCAAATTTTGGAAGTCTGGAATCAAACTGGCGATCTTGTCATTGTTGATCATGTCTGACAGGCCATCAGAACAAAGTAAGAAATAATCATCTGGTTTTGGGGTAATTTTGGTAGTATCTACCTCTACCATCTCCTTCATCCCCAGAGCCCTTACGATAATATTTTTATGAGGGAAATTTTCAATCTCTTCAGGGGTTAAATCTCTGGTCTTGAGATAATCGTTTAACAGGGAATGATCTACCGTCAACTGGGACAATTCACCATCACGAAACAGGTAAATGCGGCTATCGCCCACATATCCCAAAAAAGCTTCCTGATTGTTGTAAATAAAGCAAACGATAGTAGTGCCCATCCCCTGGTATTGGCTTTCCAGGCTGGCGGCTTCAAAAATTCTCAAATTCGAAAGTTTTATGCCGGTTATCAGGCGATTTTCATCGTAATTTTTTTCTTTATCCATTTTAAAAGGCCAGGTAATCTCTCCATCATCTGAAGTGGCCCGGTAAAAATTGGAGATAGTTTCAATAGCGATTTTACTGGCTATCTCACCTGAATTATGACCTCCCATGCCGTCCGCTACCAAAAAAAGATTCTCAGATTCCAGCGCCAGGAGACTATCTTCGTTGTGGGATCTTTCTTTGCCCACATGGGTTTTGCCTGCCCATTGTATTTTCATTTTTACTATCCTATAATGTATAAATTAAGCAAAAAGCCTATCACGAGAAAAAGAACCTGTCAATTAACGGTTTTTATTATTGACAAAAGCGCATAAAAATCGATAATTGTTTTTTCATTATATAGAAATGCTGTCCGAGAATTAACTTCGAAGCGAAATATTGCAATTGCAGAGAGTTTTCGGATTGGTATCATACACAAACCAGTTCCGGTTCAGACGGGAACAATATCTCCAGGAGGAAGGGGGAAATGACTTTCAACTTTGAATGTCGTAATTGCAACTGTGACTTTGAAATAGAGATCGATCTGTTAACTAAATCTAAATCTATAACCTGCCCTGAGTGTAAGGCCAAAGCCAGGGATTTTCAGGTAGAGGATATGGCCAATGCTCTTGATGATCTGATGGAAGTGATGACCAAAATTCATGGTCGTTTTAGAATGGAAATTCAACTGGAATCAAATGAATTTGCCACTGATGATTTTCAGGATGAAGAAGAAGATAACTGGCTTATGGATGAAGACCGGAATAGTTTTGAAGATGACGAGGAATAATCGGTTTTGTTTCTGTTTACTATGTCTGATGATAGCCTCTCTCCTGGGATCATGTAAACAAAAATATTCTGGCAATACTGTCAAAAACATTATTATCTACCGCCAGTTAGGTAAAACTGCGCTTGATTTTGACCAGGACAGAGCCAAAAAATGGCTTCGGCAGGCCATTGAGGAAAGTAACTACTTCCAGGTGGATGAAAAGAATGGAAAATACAATCTGACCTTACGAATTAATTGCCAAAAAATAACTGAAGGTAAAGTTCCCGCTTTGCCACCTCTTTCAAAAAAATCAAAAAAAAGTTCCATCCAAGATACCCTGATTGCTGGAACGATAAAGATTAAGTCCAGAAGTTCTGGTTTTGAATCATTTTCCACCTCTTTTCTTAGTACGTTCAATTTAAAGAAAGATGATTTGAAAACTATTTTATCCCAAAACCTGGAAAAAAACCTGAAAGAGTTGGGTAGGCAAATAGAGTTAAGCCATGTTCAAAGCCAGAAACTTATTGAGATAATCCAGGATGAAAAAGTAAAGAACGATGTAATCCTGGCCATCAGGTACCTGGGAGAAAGAAAAGATAAAGGGGCGGTTAAAATTATGTTGAACTTGCTTAAAAAGGAGGAGTTTACTCTTCCAACTATTGGTGCTCTATCTGCTATTGGAGACGAACAGGCTGTTCCCTCTTTAATCAAACTTACCAATAAAAAAGGCATAATGTGGCTGAGTCAAATTTATTTTGCCATATCTGCTATTGGTGGAATTGAGGCTGAAGCCTTTTTGTCTACCACAGCCAACGGGCACCCTTCAAAGCAAGCCAGGATATTGGCCTGGGAGGCGTTGAATCAACTACAAAAGGCAAAGTATATTGACAAATAAGGCTAATCATAATATGATTATATCATTTATTTAATCATATCTGTTCCTATTTTGGAATTAATTACCCTATAAAGGAGTTTTTATAATGAATAATTTCAAATCCAAGGTTCTAACTATTTTCTGTCTGTTATTCTCAATAGTTTTGTTTACCTTTTCTGCCCTGGCCTCAGATTCTACTGATGTTATTCAAAAAGTAGGGCACGGACAGATAAACTGGACCGAGAAGGTGGTGGTTGCTACTGGTACCGGAGCGCCCGATTTAAAGGCGCCTAATGTTAGCGTAGCCCGTATTGGCGCGGAGAGAGCCGCCAAATTAGACGCTTTGCGAAATATTCTGGAGGCCTTAAAAGGGGTGAAAATAACTGCCAACGCCTCTATTGCCGACCGTATGGGGCAGTCAAACGATATTTCGGCCCAGGTGCAGGGGATGGCCCGTAACTTCAAGGTGGTGGATACCAGGTACTATTCAGATGGAGGCGTGGATGTTGTGGTACAAATGGAAATCACTTCCCAACTGAGAGCCCTTTTATTTCCCAAAAACAAAAAGAAAGAAAAGAAAGTTGTCAAAAAAGAGGGTGAAAAACTCAAAACTAAATATACGTCTCTAATCGTTATAGCCAGTAAATTGGGACTGGTTCCAGCCATGGCTCCCAAAATCCTGAACCAAAAGGGTAAAAAAATATATGGGGCGGAGATGGTTGAACCATCAATATTGGAGAGTAAGGGCGTATCTACCTATTGCAAAACCTTGAAAATTGCCAAGAAGAGAAAGATAACCGGTAAAAAACCTTTGATCATAAAGGCGGTTAAATTGGCCGACGGCAGTAAAAGTGACCTGGTAATCAAAGGCGAAGATGCCAAAAAACTAGAGGCAATTGATCTAGACACTACATTTTTAAAGGAAGCGAAAGTTATTTTTGTTACTAATTAACGTCTGAAATTTCGCGACCGAAATGATTTTAGGAAGTAAAAAGGGGATATTTTATGAAAAAGTATATTTTTTTGGCAACATTGCTGTTTGTTTCTTTGGTTTTTTTATCACTTAGCATAGCAACAGAAAAAGCAACTCAGGTTACTGTTGAGGGGCAGGCAGTTATCTTCAACAAAGACAAAGTTACCGCCCGGGACAAAGCCATAGACGATGCTCTAAGAA
>CAZTWC010000367.1:0-3276 GCA_964617105.1 uncultured Myxococcia bacterium | reverse complement strand
TGGAATTACTTTTTGCTTCTGGACCTCCCCACGAGCGATTCCTCACCTTAACTGATCTGCCCCAACGTTTTCAAGAGAAGGAGCATTATTGGAATGAGGGGGTAATCCTGATAGACAAGATGGATAACAAGCGCAAGGTGGTTACCAAGTATGATCCCAGGCAGGGCGGCAAAGTTCTTGATTTGAAATATGCGGTCACCTGGAGCGAACGTCTGCAGAATTACGGGCCCAGAGAGATTATGGGATTTAAACCCGGTGATCCTTTGCAGATATTAGCAGTAGAATACGTATTGGACCCAGAGATCAATGTTTTGGTATTGGATGGAAGGCCAGGTACTGGCAAGACCCGTTTGATGATATCAACTGCTCTTTATCTATACACCCTTAACCACAGCCGCTTGGATAACAAAATCGGCGCTGATAAGATCTATGAAAAGGTGTTGATCCAGGCCCCCAGTGTAGACAGCATTGTCTTGATCCGGCCCGAGTATTCTTCTTCCGACTTCGAGGTGGGCCTGGTTCCAGGGGATGCCAGCGAGAAGATATCCCCCTGGCTGATGCCTTACTCCCAGCAACTAAAACGAGCGGAAAGGATGACCCGTAACCACCTTGGTGAACCGGCAGACCTAAAAAGTAGTTTTATGGAGTGTTGGACCACCGCTCTGTTGAGGGGGATGAACATCGGTAAAGGGATTGCGTTGATTGACGAGGTACAGAACGGCAATCGCCATTTCGCCAAAACTTTGATGAGCAGGTTTGAGGATTCTGCCAAGGGAATTATTGCTGGTTGTACCCATCAGATAGACAACAAATATGTCTCTTTTAAGAGCAATGCTCTCTCCTTAATTAAGGAAACCTACAAAGGAAGGGGCCCTTATATTGCCCAGATAACTTTGCGTTACAATTACCGGGGGAAAATATCCCGTATTGCCGATGAGTTGTAGAACGCCCTGGTCTTCCTCAAGTAAATTCAACCCGCCATTCACCCGCTGAAATCCGGCTTCCAGCCAGAGCAGAGTTGTTGCACCTGGTTAAAATATCAGGAATTCTTTCCGTTCTTAAAAGTTTTTGCTGTTTTTACAGAAAAAGTTAAATGATTTATTTTGGATTTTGAATTCTTTAACCGAAAGGTTGATGTCGATTAAGCCGATCA
The DNA here is from genome assembly GCA_964617105.1 of uncultured Myxococcia bacterium. Lineage (GTDB taxonomy): Bacteria > CAZTWC01 > CAZTWC01 > CAZTWC01 > CAZTWC01 > CAZTWC01. The sequence goes on along the minus strand of CAZTWC010000367.1, from coordinate 2,123 downwards.
ATTCGGTTTTTATATGAGGATCAACATTGATGATCATCTGGCTGACCGAGTTGAAAGAGAGATAAAGCCCCAAACCGGCGCCCCCTTTTTGCTCCGGCCCAAATTTGCTGCCATCAGTGGATTGGAAACAACGGGTTAAATAGGTGAGCACAATGTCCCTGGAAAGGCCGCCAAAGGGGTCAGAAATTGAAACTCCCAGACGTCTTCCATCGCAGGCCACCTCTATACGGGCTGCTTCTACCGGACTGAGCACCACTCTTTCTGAACGGGGAGTAGTGATATATCGCTCGTTGCCCTCTTTATCTCTGGGGGCATCGTAAAGAGCATTGGTCAACAATTCTTCACAAAACAGGTGCACCGCATCTACAATTGGTACCCGCAGTTTCATATCTTTGCAGTAGTCATCGATAAGATTCAGGTAATCATTACGCCGGGCCGAATCGCGCACATGAAAGATCATATTGGATGAACCCCAGCGCAAATATTTATTTAAACCAAAAAAGTTGTTATGTATAAGTTTTACCACCGTAATAAATAGGTCGTCAGCATCAAAACCACCGGCTTTGTTTTTAGCCACAAAATTGCTGAACGTGGGTAGATGGAGAAGGTAGGAATAGATGGTTTTTAGTTTTTCTTTGGAGAGAATAACCACGTTTTGATTGCCAAAATCAAAGTTGTTTTCATTAAGGTCGCGATGCGTGGGGAAATCTAAAATGATCAATGACCAATCGCCAGCATTAAAGTCCTCTTTGAGTTGTTCCATATTATCGGGAATATGACAACGTACGCCAGTGCTGCTGATAATCCTGAACGCCTCTTTTCTAAGTTTTTTATCGTTATCAAAGAAAAGAACCCCATGTCCGAATTTTTTACCGATCATCATTTACTCCACACAATTAAATTGCTTAATAGGTTGGTTGTCATGATTTATACAATATTTTAGTGTTTATGCTAACATAGAAATTTAACTTGGCAATTTAATTATACAAATTTTCGAAAAAAGCCTCCAATCTTACATTGATCTGCTTTTCAGCATAGACTCGGGCATCGGCTATATCTGCTTCTATTATTACCGATGGCAAATCCAGGCGTTGGGCCAAAAGTCGTTTCAGATCGTACTGGCCCACAGAATAGGGTTTACAACTTCTGGCTGAATGGATTACCATCCCATCTACCTGGTATTCTTTAATCAGTCTCTCCATTAGTTGCAGCCGGTGGTTGAGATTGTTGTTAAGGATCACCAGGCTGTAGGTTTTGGCCATGGATTCAAAGGGATGCTCCATATCCAGGTAACCTGCAGTCTCTTTCCAGGCGTTGGTATAGGTGGCAGTTACAAAGTTGAACCCTCTTTGGGCAAAAAGTTCCGATAAGTCCCTGATTTTATACCAGATAGCTATGTTGTCCCAGATCAGTCTTTTTTTTTCGCTGGCCAGGGCGCCAATATTTTTATTCACCCGATCCTGAAGTTCTGACAGCAAGCCCTGGTAATAATCCAGACATACTGGCAGTCCTCTCAAGGCTACAATGGGCGCCAGGTGGACAAAGGCATCGAAGATAGTCATAGGTGCTGGCCGATTTTTCATGGTATCCAGTATTTGTCCCCATAATTGGGACGACTCCCGGGCCATCCCGATTATCTTTTTGAATTTTTGATGATTAAATTTTCGGCCAGTAATCTTTTCCAGTTGGGGGATCATTGCCTCTAGTTGGCGGACCATGTAATTTATATCACCAGCGGTTATCTCACCGAAATTATAGGGAGTATCGAAAATAAGCAGAGGGATTTCCCAGTAATGGGCCAGGGCTTTGAACCAGTAGGCGATGGTTTGGCAAATATTGTTGGAGCAGAGAAGCAGATCTGGTTTGGGTAATTTCCCGGCCGGAGTCTGACCGGAAAAATAGTGACCTAAATCGATACGGGAGTATGAGCAAAGATCGGGATGATAACCATGCTCTTCAGCTATTGAGCAGAGTTTGGCACCGATTTTTTGGGCTCCGCAGAGAGCACCATGGTTTTCAGGATATATAGTGTAACAGTCGAAAACCCGTAATAACTCAACCGGGGCGCCGCTAGTAACCCAGGCTACAGGAAAGGTTCCTTTGGCATAACGGGCTAAAAAGAA
>CAZTWC010000366.1:0-3277 GCA_964617105.1 uncultured Myxococcia bacterium | reverse complement strand
CAACACTATATTTACCAGCCAACAGTTGCAAGAGGAGATTGAAGATAAAGCCGGACTGCATATGGCTATGCCGCTGGATACTTTTAAAGTCAACCAGGCCCGGCAGGCTATTATTAAACAATATGCCCTGCAGGGATATCTCTATTGCCAGGTGGAGGAAGAGATGAAGTTTTCCCTAAACCGGGAAAAGGCCACAGTTTTGTTTAAAATTAAGGAGGGACCAGAGGTAAAGATTGGCAATATAATAATTAAAGGTAATACTTTTACCTCAGAAAACATTATTCGGGATTACCTCTCATTTAAAAGCCAGCAGGTCTATGATCCACTTAAAATCGAGGCCAGTCAGGAAGAACTCTCCCGTCAGAGAGCAATCTCCGGGGTGATTATTCAGCCCATGAACCGGGAGTTGCCAGAAGATATCAAAGATATAATAGTTTCGGTTAAGCCCAGGAGACCCAGGGCGGTGGAGTTTAAGTTTGGCGCCAGCAAGGAGGATGGAATTAGAGGGCAACTGGATTATAATCACCTCAATTTTGGCGGTTATATGCTGGAGTTTTTTAGCAAGATTAAGTTCAACTATCCGGTGCCAAATTGGCTTCCGGAAAACAAGCGGAAGAATTATGGAGAGGTAGAATCATATAATCTGTTAGAGCGATTTTTAACCATGGGGGTTAACTATCCCAAGATTTATGGAGTACCATATCCCCTGGGATTGAAATTTAATATAATGCACGAAAGGGAGAATGATTTTCGGTTAGATCAGTTTTCTGCCAATTTGGGCTCTGAGAGTCGACTATGGAAGTTTTTTAGTTTTAACTTAAACTATGAGATTGAATACAATTACTACGATAGTGCTATTTTTGGCCTGGGGAGCACTTCTGGGGAGAAGAGTGCTAATGTTGCCAGCAAAGATTCCACTAGCAGCAATGGGCAGGCCAATAATGGCAATGGAGTTGACGGACAACAGGATTCCCAGGCGGATATTATTAAAAAGGGGAGGACGGCTGGGGTGTTTGCCTCTGTACGACCGGAATTTATCCTCGATTTAAGAGATGATCCTTTTAATCCCCATAAGGGGCTGTTTTTGTCCTTGATTTCTGATTATTATAATAGTTATTATACTGAGGATCCCGATTCCCCTGGCGTCAGTTTTGTTAAAATGATGGGGCAAATCAGAGTTTATCTCCCCTTAGGTAAAGCCACCACCTTTGCTCTTTCGGGGGGGGTGGGAAAAATTTACAAGATATCAGAGGAGGCTCAGGTGCCTTTGCACAAAAAGTTTTATTTAGGAGGAAGGATGAGTTTGCGGGGTTTTGCTGAGCGCGGAGTGCTGCCTGCAGAAATAATGAAACAGCGCCTGAAGAGAGCAAAAACAGAGATGGTAGATATTAAAAAGGAGTGGAGTTCCGGCGGAGAAGCTATGGTGGAGTTCAAAGGGGAGTTGCGGATTCCAGTGGTTAATAACTTCTATTTGGGTTTTTTTATGGATGCTGGCAATATTTGGCAGGATCCTGATAATTTTGATCTGTCCCAGTTGCGTTCTTCAACTGGAACCGGTTTACGTTATCTCACCCCGGTGGGGCCCATATCAGTGGATTTCGCCTTTAAATTAGATCCCAAAAAAAGCCTCCAAGAGGAGGATTGGATGGTTCATTTTTCCATAGGGATGTTTTGACCGACGCCCTTTGTTTGCTGGTGATAACGGCCATTTACGGACGCCGATGTAGGTGGTGATAGCACTTAACCATTGACAAACTGGGTATTAGATATATCATAATAATGGACTTTAATAAATTTTACGGCTTACAATTATAAATTAGGAGTTTTTATGGAGCAGAACCAGAAGAACCTTTTGACTATTGTGATAGTGATCTGTTCGGTGATCTTCTTTTTATCCATTTGTAGTGATCAAGGCAAAAGAAATCAGAGATATTATCCTCAAGCCAATTCTTTTCAAGGGATCCAAAGTGGTGGTCCCCAATTGACCGACAATTTGAAGTCTTTGGGGTTGACAAACCAGGATTTGGATATTTCGGTTTTACCTGCCCTGGCCAACGAGATCATTAAAGATGCCCTGCAAAAAGGGTATAAAGAGGAGCAGTTTGCCTCCTATGTGGTGGCCACCTTACAAAATGAGGTGCAGAATATTTCTGCCATTGATATCGGTTCTCCGGGTAACAAGTTTGCTCCTGATGGTCAGGCCGATCCGGTCTTGATTAGAGCAGAACCTTCTGAGCGGGAAGGTTATGTTACCTTTTTTATTCAAATCCCGGACCCGGAAAAAGTTGACTTTGGCGCCTTACCTCAGGGGGACAGTTCCCTTTGGAAGGAGATTCAGAACTCCAAGTGTTTTGATATTGCCAGTATTACGGTGGCTTTGAATCAAAAAACGGGTAAAGGGCCCCAGATACAGGCCCAGGGTTCTCCAGATTTTTACGAAAACTCTGCCCGCCGTGGCGGACACATGTACTACCACCAGGGCCACGGTGGATTTTGGGCCACCTATGGCAAGATAATGTTCCTGAGTTATTTGTTCCGGCCTATGGGGATGGGGATGGGATTTGGGCGTGGTTTCGGGTACCCGCCTTACCGGCCCAGACCGGTGGGCAATATGAGGGGTGGACGGGCTGGCGGTCCAATGTATAAAAAAGCGGGTGCTTCCCGCTATAATGACAGCCGCCGAGGAATGAACCGCTCCAGGATGCAGGGAGCGACTCGGAAAACATCTCCCTTTACTTCTTCTGGCAGGCGGATAGATAAGTCCAAACTACAGAGGATGAAACAGGAGAGCGGTTACAAAGCCCGGCATACCCGCCCCTCCACCAGAAGAGGAACCACCATGGGCTCCAGGACCAGCGGGGAGAGACGGCAGGTGGGTGGCAGAAACAATCGCCGGCGCACAAACTCCTGGTTTGGCGGCAGCGGCCGGAGCAATTACGGCAGCAGAAGCCGTGGTCGCGGCAGTTTCTTGGGCGGTGGTTCAGGGCTGTTCGGCGGCAAATAAAATAAATATTGACCATTCTCAATGTGAAATGAGGTAAACTATGGAATTTATAAGCGATCTAGGTGAACAACTGGCATACTTGCTTATGGTGGGTGTTACTGCTTTTATTTTTATCAGCATCTATTCCAAGTTTTTAACCAAAGATCATAAAATTGCTGAGCAGGTTTTACTTAAAGGCAATATACCTTCAATTATCGAAATTTCTGCGGTGTGCGTGGCTTTTATTATATTAGCTTCTTTTAGCGTTAAAGGAGATGAAGCCAGCAGTTTTAT
>CAZTWC010000365.1:0-3290 GCA_964617105.1 uncultured Myxococcia bacterium | reverse complement strand
CCCAGATGAGATGGGACCAGAGGGGTGATGACTCTGGCGGGGACGTTTCCTCAATTGAACTATAATCACCACCAGAGCGGCAAGAATCAACAGCCCAATTAAAAGTAGGACAATAAGCAAATTTGAGTCCATTTTATGAGCTCCTTTTAAAAATAACTCTTTGTCATACAAAGATCAGGTGTTTGCGAAAAGTCGCTGGAGATTTACAGATATCATATAACTATTGACCTACAACATCAATGTGCCTAGTTTTGGTAATGTATTGATGGTTATTTTTTTTAAGGATAAGTTGCAGACTCCATTTTCCATTGTAAATGCCAAATGTATTCAAAGGGATGTTGAAATTGCCCTTTTTTACCTGCGAAGTGAGATCAAAGGTGCGGAAAAGTGGTTTCATATTTTGGTTTTTACTGATATTCAGCCTGATTGTAAATTTATTTTTATAGTCCAGGTTGTAAATTGTAAACAACAGTGACTCTTCTTTGCGTATCATCTCTATTTCGCCGGGAGAATAATTTGACCACTCAACCGATAATGGATGTTTTTTTCGGACTCTCTTTTTTAACTCAGTTTTAACGGGGGCTATTTTTTTTCTGATATTTTTCTGGTCATTAACCTGAGTCGGCACTGATATTGTGGACTCAGGTGATTTTTTCATCAAAAGTAACAAAATCACCAAAAGCATTAGTCCAGTTAATATGACGCCAATTGGAATAAGTTTTTTGTAAAGTGCTCGTTGACGAAGAAACTCTATTTTTGCCTCCCTTTTCTGCTTTTGGCGCTTCTGTAAAGTTTCTACTGACCGCAGTTTTTCTATCTCCTTTTCAGCCCGGTTTAGAGTCCCTGTTTCCAGTAAAATTACGGTGATATTATCGGTGGAACCATGCCTAAAAGCCAGACTGGCCAGATTGTTAGCCCCTATCTTCAGGTTTTTGGTGGCAAATATATGCTTCTGAATCTCCTCCAATGAGATCAACGGCTTTGTCAAGCTACCGCTTAAACCATCTGAACATAGCAGAAAAGCCTCCCCACTCTGTAAAGGAAATTGGTATATATCAGGCTCTGGTTTGCCATCTTTTCCTAAATTTCGAATCAGGGCTGAATCCATTTGCATCATAGTTGGATTGTCGAGAATATCTTCTAGTTTATATAAACCCCGATCAATAGCATCTTGGACAGCAGTATGGTCTGCTGTCAACTGCTCAGTTCCCGTTTCTGTAACTCTATAGGTTCGGCTGTCACCAACATTGGCTACCCAAACAGTATCTTCAGTAACCGCTGCCACCACCATAGTTGTGCCCATTCCAGCGTATTGCTGATTGCGTCCGCTCTCATCTTCCAGAGTTGCCTGGATAGAGCGAGTTAAACCCCTTAACCATGCATCCATAGCATGGTTATCAACAGGAGGTTCACCCAGACTCTCTTCCAGCACCTTTTTTGCCAGCCGGCTGGCTGTTTGTCCCCCCATTTGTCCGCCCATTCCGTCAAAAACAGCTGCCATGGCTTTTAAACAACCTTTTTCGGGTTGAAAAATATCAACAAAAAAATTGTCCTGATTCTCTTCTCTGTGACCGGTAACACTTATACCATGACATTTAAGTTCCATATTGCTCCATAAATAAAAAATTTGGTTGAAATTGAATTACTGCCAATTTTTAGAGTAGTTGTGGTTATGACTATAAGTTGTATTGATGAACTCGTAAAAGTTTAAAAAGGTTGTCAGGTTTAGTTTTGCTTCATAAAATGTTAACTTATCGAGGAACAAAGGGTACTTAAATAAATAATTACCTTTTATTTTGAAAGTTTTTAAGTGCACCATAAAAGGGGAGCTTAACTAGAACGACTACTTTTATTCTTTAAATATTTCTGTAGTTATCTGACGTGATAAACTAAGGTTACATAACCCATTTGAATAACATCTTTGTCGTTTAGTTCGAGGCTTTCATTGGCGCCCATTTTATTATTGTTGAGAGTAGTGGCGTTGCGGTCCGGGTCGTCTGGGTCGGGAATATTTACCAGGGCATATTTGCCATTTTTGTATCTTAAATAAGCCTGTTTACTAGATACAGTCGAGTCATTAAGTTGTATATGAGTTATTTTGTCTCCAGACAAACGGCCAAAGGTGTATTGGAGGGAGTGATCTGGAACTCCCTTTGGCCTAATAAGGCGGATCTCTTTAAGATCAACTCCTCCTTGGACCTCAAAGCGTCCTGGCATGACTTTGACCGTTCCCATTTCCACCGCCTTTTGATCTGCCACAGCGGCAGTGATTTTTTGGGTTTTATCGGCTATAGTAACAACTGCGCCGTCACTGAAATCGGAAGTGAAGTCTGTTCCACCAGGAGGAGTTGAGCGGCTTTTGACAACAACAAATATCAAACCACCAATTACCGCTAAAACAGCAATGATCAAGATTATAATAATAACATTTTCATTAGAAGATTGCTGTTGCACCGGTGGCGGCGTATAAGTTTGTGTAGGTGCAGGTTCAGCGGCAGACGGGCTAACACTTTCTCTGGCAGTTTGCATCACCTGGTATTCACGATTGGCCTGGTCATAAGAAACATAACCCGAAACTTTATACCGCTTGTGGGTTTTAGGATGTTCACCAGTGGCAATAATAGTGATTTTATCTCCCCAATCATCCACAATTACATAAGAGATTGTATTGTTGGCTTTATTTATGTTCCAGCGATCAACAACTCCATAGATAATAACTGAAGCATTAATTTTTTGCCCATCCTGGATTTTTTGAATCTCTCTGGTAATATTTTGCGCACTAATTGGACCAGAGGTAAGAGTAATTACAATGATAATGAATAAACCCAGTATACTAATCAGATGTGAAATTTTTCTCATTGAATCTTCTCCTTTTAAATGTTACTTGCATCGAAACAACACTTTAATTTGAATAGTTAGATGTTATTATGTAAGCAGAGTTATATAAATATTAACATAACAAATCATTTATCAATACTAAATTTTCTAACAAATCAATAGAAATTGTCAACTTTTCATGACCATTTATTATATTTATATTAAAAGATGGCGCCAGTTAAAACTCATGGGTTGAAACTCAAAGTATTTTGAGTAACATCGAATTCTGAAAGAAGAATAGTTATCGTTTTGGCTCTTAAAATCACCTAATCTTTAAATCGGACCGAATTAAAAATAGGTTACAACTTTTTTCTGTTACCTTTACAGCCTTTAGGCGGATATTGATTAATGAATAGTCTATAATGGACCCCAAAAACTAGACAGGTATAAATGGTGTGCTTTAATGAAAAAAA
>CAZTWC010000364.1:0-3308 GCA_964617105.1 uncultured Myxococcia bacterium | reverse complement strand
GGAATTGACTCTGGCCCATCAATACACCGAGGATATTATCCGTTCCCTGTCAGACACTTTACTGGTTTTGGATCTGGACGGTACTATAAATTATTTGGGCGGCGCTACCCTGGGTTACCAACGCAATGAACTGGAAGGCAAAAGGGCGGATGTTTTATTAAAAGGGAAAGACCTTTTAAATCAGGTGAATGAATTGGAGAAGGATTGGGAGGAATTTGTCAATCAGGAGTCCCAGGCTATTCGTCAGGATGGTTCTACCTTTCCGGTATTAGTCTCTGGATCGCGCATCCGTAGTTTGGAAAGGGCAGAGGAGGGGAAGGTGTTGATTATCAAGGATGTGAGCGCTAAGAAGGAGGCGGAGACAGAGTGGGAATTGATGCGTACCCAGATGCTGGCTGCTTCCAAGTTGGCTTCTTTAGGTGAAATCGCCACTGGTATTGCTCACGAGATCAACCAGCCTTTGACCTATATTAACAGTTTTATCTACGCAATACATGGTCGTAGCGTTGATGGAAAGTTAGATATAAATTTTTTACAGGATGGTTGTAAAAAGTGCCTGCATCAGATAAAGCGGATTACCAAAATCATAGATCATCTCAGGAGTTTCGGTCGCGCCAACGAGACCAATTTTAAGAAGGTGCAGGTAAGCACCATATTGGATAATTCATTGCTGTTGTTGGGTAAAAAGTTAGAAGCGAACAATATTATGGTGGAAAAAAATATTGAAGATGACCTTCCTTCGGTGTTTGGTAATGAAAATCAATTGGAACAGGTCTTTATCAACCTTTTTCAAAATGCCACTGATGCTTTTGATAGGAACCAGAAAGACGCCAAGATCACCATTGATATCTATTTGCACGGCAATTGCAAGTCTCTGATAATAGATTTTTCCGATAATGGCATGGGGATAAAAAAAGAGATTCAAGAAAAAATCTTTGAGCCTTTTTTTACCACCAAGGAGGTCGGCAAAGGGACCGGGGTAGGACTTTCCATTGTATACGGCATAATACGGGAACACAGGGGGGAGATTATCTGTCGCTCCAACTCGGGACTTGGCACTCTTTTCAGAATGTCTTTTCCTACTTAGGAAACAAGAGAAAAATGGCCCCTAAATTTTTATCCCAATACTTTCGTCTGGCCGAGAATAAAACCGATATCAAAACGGAATTTATCGCTGGAACCACCACCTTTATGACCATGGCCTATATAATTTTTGTCAACCCGTCTATTTTGACGGCAGCCATGGGAGCAGACAAATTTCCGGCAGTTATGGCGGCCACCTGCATTGCTTCGGCTGCTGCTACCTTTATTATGGCTCTGGCGGCCCGTTATCCCATTGCCCTGGCACCGGGCATGGGTCTTAACGCTTTTTTTGCTTATTCCGTCTGTCTGGGAATGAAAGTCCCCTGGCAGACTGCTTTGGGTATTGTTTTTATCTCTGGCCTGTTTTTTACCCTTTTAACCCTGGTTAAAATTCGAGAGATGATCATAGATGCCATACCGCCTAGCCTGAAGATTGCGGTAGCCGTGGGTATCGGACTGTTTATCGCTTTTATCGGCCTCAAAGAGGGAGGCATTGTAGCAAGCCACCCTGTCACCTATGTCAAACTGGGAGATTTGTCCAGCAAGCCAGTGCTGGTTTCCATTTTTGGCCTGCTTTTAACGGTGGGATTGATTGCCCGCCGAGTCAAGGGCAGCCTGTTGTGGGGCATACTGGGCTCAGGTATCATGGGTTTGCTGCTGGGTGTGGTGGAATACCGGGGGATTTTTGGTTTTCCATCCATAAAGCCGGTGTTTGGTCAATTGCGTATTTTTGATGCTTTGCAAGTGAAATATCTGGCGCCTCTGCTGGTTTTACTTTTTGTGGATATGTTCGATACCATAGGCACTTTGATCGGGGTAGGGGAAAAAGCCGGCCTGTTGAAAGAGGGGAAATTAAAACGGGCTACTCCGGCTTTGTTGAGCGATTCATTAGGAACTATGATAGGTTCTATCTGCGGCACCTCCACAGTGACCAGTTATATTGAGAGTTCGGCTGGAGTGAGTGAGGGGGGTAAAACCGGTTTGAGCAGTATCTTTACCGCTTGCCTATTTTTGATTGCCCTGTTTTTTACCCCTTTGGCCGAGATGCTGGGCGGTGGATACAAGGTGGAGCCTGGTGTCTATCTCCACCCGGTTACTTCACCCGCACTGGTGGTGGTGGGTTTTTTAATGATAAGTTGCATTCGCAAAATTGAATGGGACAATTATACCGAATCTATCCCTGCTTTTTTAACTATTATTATTATGCCGCTCACTTTTTCCATTAGCCACGGCCTGGCTCTGGGATTTATCAGTTATGCCCTGCTAAAATTGATCTCCGGCCGGGTCCGGGAAATTTCCTGGATGGTTTATTTGCTGGCCGCGATTTTTTTGGGTGGGTATATATTCCTACCAGGTTTAACCTGATCACTTTAGTTTTAAAGATTTGGCCAAAGTTTGGCGAAATATCTTAGCTCCGGATTTTTGCTTGATATCATTGACATATTTTTCATAAGCCTGGTTGCGCCGCTCCCGGTAAAGGCGGGTCTGCACGTTATCTTTCACCTTTTCAAAAGGTTGCTCCAGTTTATCCATTTTGCCGGTAAGCATTAAAATATGGAAACCAGACCTGGATTCGAGAATATTACTTAACATATTGACTTTTAACTTAAAGGCTTCGGCAGCCACTTTAGGTCCCAGCGCTTTTTCCAGGTCAGATTTGGCCATGAAGTTGAGATCGCCACCCTTGTTTTTGGTTGTGTTATCATGGGAATATTTGGCGGCCAGAGAGGCAAAGTGGTGTAATTTCCCGCCCATTTTTATTAATTGCCGTTTAATCTCTTTAATCTGTTTTCTACTGTTTTTTTTATCTTTACCAAAGGGGGTGAAGATGTGGCTGATTCTTCTCATGTCTGGTTTGTTGTAATCTCGCCAATGCTGTTTATAGTATTTTTGCATCTCATCCTCGGTGATATCATCTTTTTTTACCAGTTTTTCAAACTCTTCCTGTATTAATACTTGAACCATCTTTTTTTTATGACTACGTTTCACTTCCGGGTGGTTGTCCAATCCTCGATGCCGGGCTTCTTCCGCCATGGCTTCCAGCCTTACCATATTTTCCAAAAATTCCACCCGTCGTTGTAGGGTGTTGAAACGGGCCCGGTAAAAGGGACTTTGCCGGTTAAACTCTGCCAAGAATTGCTCCAGGGTAATTTGGGAGTTACCCACTGAGGCTACTACATCTTTTGTGGTTGCCTGGTCGGTTTTATCAGCCTCAATTTTAGAGG
>CAZTWC010000363.1:0-3315 GCA_964617105.1 uncultured Myxococcia bacterium | reverse complement strand
GGACAAATACCGCCTAATTGGGAATTGAATGATTTTATTTCTGTTGGCAGTAAGGCATCTGGAGGCAGCAGAAACCAAAACGACATTGCCGCAGATGATAATGTCTGGAAAAACTACTTTTATTTAAGCATCGATTTTGAATACTTCCTCCGTCAAAAAGAGAATATGACCTATACCAAAAGCGATATAGCCTCCTGCCAGATTTTTAGATATCTACACGCACGCTTGGAAGGGGAATTAGACAATTCTCAATTTGACACCAAATTGGCAAGAAAACGAAAAAATCGTAGAAAGAAAAGGGGTAAAAAGGTTGAAAAATCCTTTACGCCAAAACATTTTTTATGCCCAGACAAAAAGACACTGGATAATTTTTTCGGTGATTTTTTAAATTTTTTGTATCCTAAACCTTACCGGGTTGCCGTTACTTATGAGTCTATTCCATCCTGGTTAAATTTTTTAGAATCTATCGAACTAATAGATAGCGAACAACATCGGCAAGCCATCATAGACCTTCACCCTCTTCGCAAGGATTTGTTAAAAGTTTTAAGTGCGTATAATGAAGATCCCTTTATCACTAAAGGAATAATACAAAAATGGCCTGAGAAGTTGAAGGATTAACCGGGCTAACCAATTTCTACCTTATCCGCCATCAAACTATTCACACTATATCCCGCCAAATCTCCTCGGAGAGTCGTCGGAGGAGTTCAATAATTTCAACTAGTTACTCGGAGACTCTCGGGGAATCCTCGGAGACCATCGGAGAACTGTCGGAGAAACGTCGGAGAAATCCCTCGGAGGTACCTAATGATTTCAGGCGCTTCTGTCGGAGAAAGGTATTCGTTTCCCTGAAAAAAATTCCTCGGAGAATGCAGCACTGAGCGCCTCCGGGTGCATAAAAACCCTAAAACCGACAAAATAAAGGTCACTTCTCTGACTAACAAAGGAAACCGGCTGGGTTATGATCTTAATGCTGAATTCAGGACCAAAGAAACCAAATTTGAAAAGGGTGATAATATTCTGATGTTTACTGACGGTTTAATAGAGTGCACCAATACTGAACAGGAGGAATATGGAAAACGGCGGCTGAAAAAATTTCTAACCGAGAATTATGAAAAAGGTGCTGAAGAGTTAAAACTGGCTCTGGAGCATGAGGTGACGGACTTTTTTGGTGACGAGCCAAAAGCCGATGATGTAACCTTTATTATTCTGAAGGTGATATAGCGGTTCCTTGCTGAAAAGCCGGGGCTAGGAATTGCGAAACAACCTAAACAACCCTTCTTGATCTGCGTCATTAAAATTGCCGCCATCCAGGTAGTCGCAGACCGCACCGGAGATTAGCACCTGGCCCGGAGGGCAGACCGATTTTATCCGCAGAGATTCATCCACTGTTGGGCCTACTGCGGTGTAGTCCAGGCGTATCTGGCTGCCAAAATTACCCACCATAGCCATTCCCTGATGAATCCCTACTCTAAGTTGCAACTTTTCCTCACCACTATCCAGATTGGCCATGGCCTTTTGCATCTCCATAGCACATTGGGCCGCTTTTTGGGCCTGCTCTTGGGGGGTGGTCTCCACAGGAGCGCCAAACATAACCATGATAGTGTCACCCACAAATTTATCTATGGTGCCGCCATGTTGAAAAACCACCCTGGTCATCTCGCTCAGGTAGAGGTTTAGCAGGCGGGCGGTTTTAGCCCCCCGGTACCGGGAGGAGATATCTTTAAATTGATACAGATCAATACTCATAAAGGTGATGAGGCAATTTTTTATCTCTTGGTTTAGTTGGACTTTGCCGGTCATTATATTATCGATCAAATCGGGCGGCAGATAACGTTTCAGCACATTTTCAACTACCTCTTTTTCGGCTCGTTTAAGTTTTAACAGGTTTTTGGCCCTGGCCATTAACTCCCTGGGATTAAAGGGTTTGGAAAGATAATCATCAGCACCAGCCTCCAGGCCGTCTATCTTCACATCCTCTTCAGCCTTGGCGGTGAGTAAAATAACCGGGGTTGAGGCCAGTGAGGAGTCTTGACGCATGGAGGTCAGCAGTTGATTGCCATCCATTTTGGGCATCATCAGGTCGGTGATTACCAAATCGGGCAGTATCTCTTTAGCTTTTTCAAGACCCTTCAGGCCATTTTCCGCCTCAAAAAAATAAAAATCGGACTGCAGCACACTTTTTATATAGCGCCTCATATCGGGATTGTCTTCCACCAGCAAAATCTTTTCACTGCTTATTGGCGAGGTTTCTATCTCCTCTGATTGATCAGAATCCACCCCCTCTAGAGTGGCGGTTTCCAAATCACCCGGGTTCAAAGTTCTCCGATCATCCAACCGGCGGGGCTGGGCAAACCGGTCTTCTTCCAATACTCCGGGTAAATTGTGCATCTGGTCAATAGTGTGCTCTTTTTCGCCCTGGCGCCGGTCCTCCAAAAGGCCTGCTTGGTAGGGGGTCTGGCTGCCATAGGGAACCTCAGTTATCTCTTCGGAAGATAAATGTTCCTTTCCCAGAGGTAAAAAGATGGTAAAACAGGTGCCCTGATGGACCTTACTGGCAACTTCTACTTTGCCATGGTGCAGATCTATATAATCCTTTACCAGGGATAATCCTATGCCTGTACCCTCCTGCATCCTGGTGGTGGATCCGTCCACCTGGCGGAAACGTTCAAAAATATGGGGTAGTTGCTGCTTGGGGATCCCCTGGCCAGTGTCGCTGATTTTGATTTCCACCTCTTTTTCTCCAGCAGCCATCTCCACTTTGATCTGTCCTCCTGAAAGGGTAAATTTAAAGGCATTGGAGAGCAAGTTGAAAAACACTTTTTCCAATTTTTCCGGATCAGCGTAAAGCCCAGTATTTTTGGGAGGCTGCCCATCTGGTTTAAACAAAAATTCGATCTCCCTTTTTTCAGCCAGGGAACTAAAGGCAGCAGTAATATTACCGAGTATCTCTTTCAAATCAATAGGCCGGGCATTTAGTTTCATTTTGCCGGCATCCAGTTTGGCCAAATCCAAAAGTTGGTTTATCAGCCGCAACAGCCGCTTGGCATTTCTGAGCATAACCTGGTGCTGCTCTCTCAGCAATGGTGATATTTTGCCCAAAAGTTTTGCCCGGCTGCCAATGGTTGATTCCAAAGGTCCAATGATCAGGGTCAAAGGAGTTCTAAATTCATGAGTGATATTTTGAAAAAAAGCAGTCTTGATCTGGTCCATCTCCTGGAGTTTATTATGGGCCTCTTCAGCTTCATTTTTTGCATCCAGGGCAATATTGCGGGCAATCTCCGCCTCATTTTGAGCCTGTTGGGCCTGCTTTTGAGC
>CAZTWC010000362.1:0-3388 GCA_964617105.1 uncultured Myxococcia bacterium | reverse complement strand
AAACGAGGGACAGATTTGGGAAGGGATGATGTTTGGCGCCTTTTATAAATTGGACAACCTGGTTGCCCTGGTGGATTACAACAAGTACCAGAGCGATGATCTAAACTCCAATGTAACCTCTTTGGAACCATTGATGGATAAATTCAAATCCTTTGGCTGGTTTAGTCTGGAGATTGATGGACACGATTTTAATCAAATTGAAGATGCCCTGGAACAGGCCCGAAAGTCTAAAGGAAAACCAACTATAATTTTGGCTAATACCATAAAAGGGAAGGGTATATCCTTTATGGAAAACAACCCGAAGTGGCACGGCAGTCTGGCTCCCCAAGGAAAAGATAGGGAGAAAGCCTTTCAAGAGTGCAGTGAACAAATAGAACAGTTAAATAGATAATACCTAAAACCATTAATTGACTTGACCTGTGATACGTAACAGGTTACAATTAACCATATGATAAAATCATTTATTCATAAAGGATTGGAAAAGTTTTATCAAACAGGTAGTAAATCCGGTATTCAGCCAACTCATGCAATAAAACTAAACCTTATTTTGGCAAATCTAAATGCAGCTGTTGATATACGAGATATGAATTTTCCCGGTTCTGGATTGCATCAATTGCACGGTGATAAAAAAGATTTCTGGTCAGTTACAGTAAGTGGAAATTGGCGATTAATATTTCGGTTTGAATCTGGAGATGCTTATAATGTGAACTACCTGGATTATCACTAAAAGGAGATATGTATTATGAAAATGTTCAATCCGCCTCATCCAGGAAATATTTTACGTGAACTATACTTGGAGCAATTAGGGATAAGCGTAACCAAAACAGCACAGGTTTTACACGTTGCTCGCAAGACATTCTCTTCTTTATTAAATGGCCATTCTGGTATAAGTCCAGAAATGGCGATTCGACTCTCTAAAGCATTTGATACTACTCCAGAGTATTGGATGAATTTACAACAGCAATATGATCTATGGAAAGCAAGACAGAATAAAGATTTGTCTAACATTAAGCCATTAACTCAAACTGCTGCCTGATACATCCAACTGGTGCTTCTCCAAATTTAACTTTTTGCAGGAGGGAGCGGACGGGCACTTAGGAGAGAATAAAATTATGGACAACATGCGCGATGCCTTTGGAAAAACCTTGGTTGAATTGGGCAGGATGCGGGATGACTTTGTGGTGCTGGACGCAGATGTGGCTGGTGGAACCGGCACTTACCATTTTAGAGAAACTTTTCCAGAGAGGTTTATCCAGTGTGGAATCGCTGAGCAGAACATGGTTTCCATGGCTGCTGGTCTGTCCACCACCGGAGTAATTCCGGTGGTGACCTGCTATGCTGTTTTTGCCTCACTGAGGGCAATCGAACAGGCTCGTAATTCGATCGCCTACCCGGAGTTCAATGTTAAAATCGTGGCCAGCCATCTGGGTCTCGACGTTGGACCGGATGGGGCTACCCACCAGTCGCTGGAGGATATGGCTATTGTCCGGGCCATCCCCAATTTCAAAGTAGCCGCACCAGCAGACCCCAATGAACTAAAGGCCGTTTTACCGGTGATCCTGGATACTCAGGGACCGGTTTATCTCCGTACCGGCCGCAGCCCTTTACCTACTTTCATGGAAAAAGATGTCCCTTTCTCCTTTGGAAAGAGTCAAATTTTGGCGGAAGGAGAAGATGTCAGCATCATGGCGGTGGGGGTAATGGTACACCGGGCCCTTAAGGCTGCGGGTATTTTAAAGAAACTGGGGATCTCTGCCCGGGTGGTTAATATCTCCTCCATAAAACCCCTTGACCAGGATATTATTGTAGACTCCGCCCAAAAAACCGGCCTGGTGGTTACGGCCGAGGATCACAATATTATCGGCGGATTAGGTAGCGCAGTAGCCGAAGTTCTGGCCCTTAATCATCCCTGTAATATGGCCATGGTTGGCATCAAAGATTGTTTCGGTGAATCGGGCGAACCAGATGATTTAGCCCGTAAATACGGCCTTACCGCCCAGGATATTGCCGCTGCGGTAGAGAAAAAATTATCATGAGAATTCCTGCCAAATTGCATTCTCTATTCTGGGAATATAATATTAATGAAATAGATACCCAGCAACATGCTGAATTGATAATTGGCAAAGTTATGGTACGTGGACCTGCGTTGTGTGCGCGGTTAATGTTTTGCATTCAACAGAAAGGTACAAAATGAAAATATGGGTAGATGCAGATGCATGCCCGGTGGTGATCAAAGAAATTTTGTTTAGAGCGGCAGAGCGTACCAGGGTAAAACTAACCCTGGTGGCTAATAAGTATATGCGCATACCATCGTCGCACTTCATTAGATTGCTTCAAGTTTCATCAGGTTTTGATGTGGCTGACCATGAGATAGTTAAAAAACTTAGTGCTGGCGATCTTGTGATCACCAGTGATATTCCGCTGGCGGCCGAGGTGGTTGAAAAGGGGGGGCATGCCCTCAATCCTCGTGGTGAACTTTATTCAGTTGACACTATCCGAGCTCGTTTAAATATGAGAGATTTTATGGATACTTTACGAGCCAGCGGGATTGATACTGGTGGAACGCCAGCTCTAAGCCAAAAAGATCGGAACTCTTTTGCGAATCAACTGGATAAACTATTAACCAAATATGCAAAAGATGCACAACCAGGCAAAGACATTCTAGAGATCTAAAGGGATTCATTGACATTCTAAAGTCTATTGAGATGACGCAGAAAAGAGCCTTCAATTAAAACTGTTCAAGATCTTAACTGGGAGCAACTAAAATCAGAGTTTCAGATTTGGATTAACACATTAAAACTTTAGCAACTGACACTATGATAGCAGTTCCCTTCCGAAAACTAGGATAGTTTCCTCCCTGTCAATATTTAGTCAGTGAATGTTTTTTAGTTGACAGTCTCTAAATTCTCCTTTATTCTTGTTAAAAATATAAAAAATGCATCCTTGGGGAAGGAAGTAGGCAAAAAATGCCTAACAGCATTGATAACATTGGTTTTTTTTCAATTCATAGTCTTTATGATGCCTGGTTTCGGCCTGTTCGGGCCAGTTTCTATACATTCAGTGATTTAATAAACAAAAAATGGTTAACTATTGGTCTGCATCTACCAATCCGGCTATATGAAAGGCTAAAAAGAGTTCCTGCCCCATTTGCACAATTTAATTTTGAATTTATCGTAAAAAAATAATTTATAATCAAGTAAGTTGGCACAATATTTTCATACAATTAATAACAGGTCGAATTTTAAGAAATAACAGTTCTCGTCTGAGAATAAAATTGGTCGCGAAAATTTGGAGACGCTCCAGGCACAAGGAAAAATTGGAATGAACCATATCAACCTATGACCGTAATCGACAGTTAGAATATCTTTAGTCCTTAATATTTTTAGCA
>CAZTWC010000361.1:0-3416 GCA_964617105.1 uncultured Myxococcia bacterium | reverse complement strand
GCAACTATTGATTACTCTTGGGATCCTGGACATGTCGATTGGCTCAACTGATTCTAAAATGTCATTACTCAGAATCAAAGCCTTTTAAACGTGGCCTGGACCCAACAGATCCCCTGCCTGCCGCATCTGTATACCACCGCCTAAATAGCAGCAATTGTTATTTCCCCTGTTTTTCAGCAGTCTTACCACTTCAGCAGACCGGGTGCCCCGGGCGCAAACCACCAACACCGGATTGTGAAGGGGAATTTCTTGGACCCGCTGATGAATCTGATCAAAGGGGATAGTTATCACCCCTTCGGCCTCCAGGGCAAAATCTTTGACCTCACTGGGAGTACGGACGTCAACAACGGTATAACCCTCAAGGGAACTAAGGGGATTGACACTATTAATTTCATCTAACTCCTGGTTTATGGCAGCGGCGCCCATAACATAAAGAATATCCAGGGGCGAAGCATAGGGAGGAGCATAAGCAAACTCCAGGTTCAATAGCCTTTGGATACTGTTGTTAAATTTTACCAGGTTGCCAAAAACATCAACACTCTTCACTACGCTATCATCTTTACCCACGGCCTGAAAACCTAAAAGTTTGCCGTCACTCTTAGTGTAGATCATTTTGGCAAAAACCTTTTCACTTTCGGGATAATAGTGAGCCTTGTCGGTGTAACTAATCCAAATTTCGCTATAGTCGAGACCAGCACTTTTGGCAAAATCTTTACTGACGCCACAAAAACTCACTGTCATATCAAAAACCTTCAGGCAACATGAACCTGCCACTTTCTGAAACCTGCTCTTGCGGCCAGCCAAATTGTCCCCCACCACTCTACCCTGGCGGTTAGCCATTGATCCCAACGGTAGATGCACTTTGAAGCCTATAGCGTGTTCAATTTCTATGCAGTCGCCAGCAGCATAAATATCCTTGTGATTGGTTTGTAAAAGTTGGTTTACCTTAATGGCGCCAGTATGGCCGATCTCAATGCCTGCCTTCTGGGCCAGGGTAATATTGGGCCTGGTCCCAAGAGCACATACTACATGAGAACAAGTTATCTTACCTGAGGTGGTTTCGATCTCTACTTCTTGCCCGGTGTCAGTTATTGAATGTACTTCACAGTTCTTGTAGATCTCTACGCCCTGCTTCTGTAGATGGTTTTCTACAATACGGGCGATCTCATCATCAATGGAATGGGGCAAAAGATGTTCACATAATTCGATAATTTTTACCTGGCATCCCCACATGGCGGTAAAAGCCTCTGCCAACTCCATACCGATAAATCCCCCACCAATAATGGTCACTGCATCTACATTATTGGCTTCCAACTCCCGGCGCCACTTACGAGCATCTGCCAGAGTCTTAAAAGTTGACACCCGCTTGCTGTCAGTGGGCATCTGTTCAATAATTAGCGACTGGGAACCAGTGGCTAATACCAATTTATCGTAGGTAACTTTTTTAACCTTTTCCTGTTCCAGATCCAGCACTTCTACTATTTTGTTGTCTGGATCAATATTTTCTACCCGGTGCCGGGCAAATACATTTAATCCCTTGGCGCCTAGAAAAAACTCTTGGTCTTTCAAAGTTCCCCACTGAGTCACCCTCAATGCATCGCCATCATTGATATCATTAGACAGATAGTATGGCAGTCCACAGGCTCCATAACTAAAAACATCTGCCTGTTCGTAAACTTCGATATCAGCCTCCGGCATCAGTCTTTTTGCCCGGGCAGCCGCTTTCATCCCTGCGGCTGAAGCGCCAATAACCACAATTTTAGTTTGATTATCCATTAAATCAACCCTTATGTTTAATGTTGTCGAAAAGCCTGTTTGTTCTATTGTAGAGGTAATAATTACCTAATTCGCTTTGAAAAATCAATAATTATTTGATTTTAAACCTAACCAAGACCTAAAAAAACAAATAAAATTTGCCTGGTCATCAAGTATGAATTTCAACATCTTCCACTACCGGCACTTACCGCCTTGACATTCAGTACCCTCTGGACAAGGGTTAATTTCTCCCCAGTGCCGGCACCAGTGTTTATCGGTCTCGCATCTTCGAAAGCCATCGCCATAGCACTCAGTCTGGTTTCGATCTAAGCAGGTATCATCACATGAGCACTTGGTCTTACGACAAGTCATTCCCAGGGCGCACAATTTGGTTTCACTCCACCCCCAACAGCCCGATTTTCTCTTCTCGCAGTTTTGAATCCCATCGCCGTTGCAACGGCTCCTAAAACGATAACATTCATTTTTACAGTCCTCGTGGCATACTCCATTACTGCATTCATCATCATCAGAACAAGCCTGGGACGAGCTATAAACCATACACCCATGTCCATCTACAATACATTTATAGAAACTGTAAGCGTCTTTGCAAGCCATATTACCATCGCTTTCGCACTGGTTTTGACAGACACATTTACCCTCCTGGCAATACTGAGACTTGCCACACAACTTTACCGTTGTGCTCCAGCCGTAACAACCATTATTTTTTTGACAGATCAAATATCCATTGCCCTGACAAATACTCTCACCGCTTTTACACTTATCGGTGCATTGATCTGAATCCTCCGGGCTCCCACCATCAACCATAATCTCCTCTGAGGATGAGCCGCCATCCCGGTCATCTCCGCCGCTATTTTGTTCATACTCAAAATCATCTTCCATCTGGTCAGTATCCGATTCGGGATTATCCACCATCTCCCCACCATCTTTGGTATGGTCTATCACCTCACCATCAACTTGATTCTCTCCATCATGCTCGCCCAAATGACCACCATCACCATCGACTGCCCCTTCATCTTCTCCTCCACATATGGTCAAATAGTCGCAGCCAAAATCCAGACAGTCGATCAAGCCATCGCCATCATTATCCTCGCCATCCCCGCACTCTTCCGGCCGGTTCTCTCCACCAATACTATCCACAGAAACACCACAGTGCAAAAAGACCATAGCCATTATCATTATACAAAGAAGCAATAACCAACTTTTTTTTGCCTCCATTTTTTTTCCTCGCTAGTTGTAATAAAGCGTTTCTTAAACATTTTAAGAACGAAAAGAACTCCTGGCATTTTAATGCCGGGTTGACATAGTTTACCCTGAAGTAGGCATAAATACAAAAATTTCAGTGGCTATATATCATTTTTAGACCATACGCCGGGAATAACGGTGCCGCATTTGGAACATTTTCCCTGTTTGATGGTATTTTTCAATATCCGGAAACCTACTCTGCCAATCAATATTTTTGAGCAGGAGGGACAAAAGGTACTTTCATACTTGTGTCCGGTCACATTACCCAGGTATACATACTTTAGCCCCTCCTCTCTGGCGACCGTCCAAATCCGCTCCAAAGTGTTAACCGGGGTGGGAGGCAAGTTGTTGAGTTTATAAGTAGGATGAAAACGAGTGAAGTGGATGGGAACCTGATC
>CAZTWC010000360.1:0-3434 GCA_964617105.1 uncultured Myxococcia bacterium | reverse complement strand
GTCAGAGAGAACGTCAGACAAGATGTCGGCTGCCAGAAAAAAAGGGAAGTGGACCGGCGGCTTTCCGCCTTTGGGATACAATGTGGCGCCTGAAGGCGGCCGTCTCCTTGTCAATCATAAGGAAGCAAAGCAGGTAAACAAAATTTTCAATCTCTATATTCAACGACAATCTCTCATTGAAACAGCACGGGAACTGAATCAAAATGGTTTTCACTCCAAATCCTGGAAGACCAAAAAAGGAACTTTCAGGCAGGGCAAAAATTTTAATCGCAACAACCTGAAATCCATTCTTGGCAATCCCATTTTTACCGGAAAAATGCCATATCGAGACCAGGTTTACGATGGAGAACACGAGACGATTGTGAGCGCTGAAATTTTTAATAAAGCACAGGTGCTACTCAAACTCAATAGTAAAAACAGCGGCTCTATCTCTTCGACAAAAAGTGTAGTTTTACTCCAAAAACTCCTATTTTGTTCCCACTGCAACATGGCCATGAGCCACAGTTACGCCATCAAGGGAAAGAGGAGGTATAGATATTATGTCTGTAACAAAGCCCAAAAGGAGGGATGGGATTCCTGTCCCGCAAAATCCCTGCCTGCTGAGGAAACGGATAATTTCATCCTAAAATTTATAAAACAGATTGCAGCGAATAATAACCGCTTAACTTCTGTATATAACCAGTCGCTAAAGAGCCAGATGGAGGCCAGGGCTCAGTTGGTAAAAGAGCAGGCTCAACTTGAAAAAAATCTAAAAAAGCGCGGCTTGAAAGTGAAAAAACTACTGGGCAACTCAGATTTGAGTGACGGAAATTCTACTCTCCACCTGGTTGAATTACAGGAAGAAATTAAATCCTTTAATGACAGGATCGATGAAAATGTGAGAGTCCAGAAAAATTACCAGGAAAATTTTATCGGCAAAACAGATTTTAAAATGGCATTTTTGCAGTTCCAGGCTATCTGGGAAATGCTCACTGCCTCGAAAAAAGCGCAACTAATGAAACGCCTGGTTAAAAAGGTCCATTATAACGGTGAAACAGGAGAAATGGATATAACTTTCAACACAGAAGGGATAAAAATTTTAGCCGATAAATCTTTTAATCTGGAGGTAATGAAAGATGTTTGAACAATTGAAGTTGACTGATGATACCATCGGGTTTTCTGCGAAATGTAAAATAGAGTTCGAGCCTGGGCAGAGAGGGCGCAAAAAGATTATATCCAGGAAAAATCAGATTTCAACTCCAGTAGAACCAAGGCGGGTGCCACGGGTCTCACGGTTGATGGCCCTGGCTATTCACTTGGAAAAATTGATTGATAAGGGTGAGATCGGCAACTTCGCCACTCTTGCAAAAGTCGCCAAAATCTCCAGGGCCAGGGTCACGCAAATCATGGGGCTTTTACTGTTGGCGCCAGACATTCAGGAAAAATTGCTGTTTCTACCAAAGGTAGTAGAAGGACGGGAGAAAATTACTGAAAAAAAATTGCGGGAGGTCGTCAAAGAACCTCTGTGGACAAGGCAAAAAGAGATTTGGGAAAAACTTTTTGGACATTGAGTTTGGGCTTGGCATCACTGAACCTTTGACTCTTTGACTTGATTCAGCAGTCCAAATGGGGTATGATCGTTAGTGGAGGCGAAATATGCAAAAAAAAGCAGATATAATCAACCAAATTAAAGACTTGATTCTTTTATTGGATATTGAGACTCAGCGGAAACTGGCGCTGGAACTTGTCAGTAAAGTGGATTTTCAGGAGAAAAAAAAGGCTGACGCCGATGCTCCCAAACCATGGGAGAAATTTGGCAAATGGCCAGGGCTAAAATGGAACCGAGAAGAATGTTATGAAGAGAGAACAAATCCTGATAGATACTAATGTCTTAGTTTATATCCACCTTGAGAAAAATTCGAAAAAATCAGCACAAGCCCTCCATTGGGTTAAAAAACTCGACAGTGCAGAACAAGGAGTCGTGAGCACCCAGGTTCTTAGTGAATTTTTTACAGTTATGCTACGCCGAATCAAAAATTCAGGTGTTTCTGAAATGGAGGCTAAAAAAACAGCATTTTCACTAATGGAATCTTATGCGGATACTTTTTCAGTGCTGCCAGTAACCAAGACTGAAGTGAAAAATGCCGCGGCAATTATCCAGCACCACTCCTTATCTTATTGGGACGCCCTGATTTGGGCAACAGCTAAATCAAACGATATCAAAACAATTCTTACTGAAGATGGCCCCAGCGGAGCAACTATCGAAAAGGTGACGTTTTTAAATCCCTTTCAAAACCAATAGGACTGGACGTTAGTCAATCTGATCTTTCAAGTCATATCTGACTTTAAGAAGAGAGTATGAATCAAACAATTTTCGATTTTGTCAAAGATTTTCAGTCCCAATATCTCTCCAGAGGGTACCGCTATTATTTAGATGGCCGGGTATCAAATCTTGAATTCTTCCATGATGACGGGTCAATGTTTATTATCGCCAATGTAGACGGCAGTATGCCCTATTCTTACGAGGTTCATATTGAATTATTATCGGATTTGGACGGCAGAATAGCAGTTAATGGTGAGTGCTCCTGCCCGGTTGGTTATAATTGCAAACATGTGGCCGCCACTCTTTACAGCACCCTGGATAGTCACCCAAAGCAGATTGAGAGAATTAAACAGCGCAGAGTCAACAGTTCTGTCGTTGACTTGGCCGAACAGTTAGAAAACGTGGAGGAAGAGCGGGTAACTGTAAATCGTCCTTTATCCAAACAAGAACAAAAGACCGCTAACTGGCTGCAAGAGGTGACCAGGGCGGCAGAATCTGCCCTTAAAGTAAACAGGAAAAGTAACAAAAAAGCGGAAATCATTTACCTGGTGCAACGTGCCAAGACAAATGGAATTGTAGTTTGGCCATATAAAAGAAATATTTTGAAAAACGGTGGATATGGCTCATCGAAAAAACTCAATCGTTATCGGCTAACTGACTATAAACCCGAGGGTTTTACCGATTTGGACAACAAACTGATCAATATGATCAAAGCCTTTGAAAAAGATTATTATCACGACAATAATTACTTTTTGAGCGGCCCCGATGGTCTGGAAATATTCAAACAACTTATTGAAAGCGGGCGCTGTTACTATGAAGATAAAACGACAAGAATTATTGAATTTTCCCCGCCTCAAAAAGTGGATCTGCAATGGAAAATTGATAGAAAAGGAGACCAAAAATTAAAGTGGAAAAGGCAATATTCCTGTTTTGAAATTATCTGTTTTCCCACACCGATCTATTTTTCCTATGAAAGCGGCGATTGTGTGTGTGGTCCAGTGGAAACCGGTATTCCTGATCAGGTTTTAAGCACCTTGCTCAATGCGCCGTCAGTTGTCCCTTCTCAGGTTGAAAATGTGCGTGATAGTTTGATGGATATATTGAGCAGTTTTATGCCAAAAATCGATTTGCC
>CAZTWC010000359.1:0-3459 GCA_964617105.1 uncultured Myxococcia bacterium | reverse complement strand
GGTTATCCTGGCGTAAGTCACCCAGGTAAAAGTTACTATAAAAAAACATTAAAAAAACGATGAAAAACAGGGGCAGTAATGATAGCAGAAAAAAAGCCAGCCGTTTTGAGGCTTTGAATTTCCACATTTTGGAGGATGAGTTACTGGTAATAAAAAATGTTAAGACCTCTTTGGCCACTATTCACCTCTATTTATCTTGTTCCCGTCCGGGAACTATCTTGTTTTCATCCATTCGGAGAAAACAAAATGTCAGTCAAATAATCTGGAATGCTGACATCAATTTGTATTATAAAAACACGAAGTTACAACAATAGTAATATTTTTACTTCAGCTAAAGGTAATCTAACAGACAAAAGGAGGTTTGTCAAATATTTTTACCTTAGACTAAGACACTCAGGTGCCTTTTGCTGCAAAAAACTTAAGATAGAATCAAGATACAGTTCCAGACCAAAAATTTCTACCAATCCTTGCTTTGGGTCAATTCCATGGACAGCATTTTTGATGGTAATAAACTGTTTGGGGCCTTTGAGACTTTTAAAAAGTTGATTTACCTGGCCAAAGGGAAAGGTATCATCTAACTGGCTATGAAGAATCATAGTAGGATTATGGGCATTTTGCAGAAGGTAATAAGTGTCATAAGGAGAATCCACCAGAAAAGAGGTGGGGACAGCTAAAGATGAGTTGTGCCGGGCAATTTTTTCCAGGGAGGTGAAAGGATTTTCCAGGATCAGGGCGCAGGGTTCCTGGTGCCTGGTCATATAGGCTGCCACCAGGCCTCCCAAAGAAAAACCGTAATATACTATTCGATGGGGATCCAGTTCCAATTGACTCAGGTGGTCTCGCAAAAGGAGAGTATCGGCAAACAATTGTGGGCCGGTGGGTGGAGTTTTGGGCTGACTTTTGCCATAACCTCGATAATCCCAAACCACCAGATGATATCCACCATGATACAGATAGCGCACCCGGGGTAAGTAATGTTCAATTCCAGCGAAATTACCGTGGTTGTAAACAATTGTGGTTTGGCTGGTTTTCCGGTTCTTACCATGTGAACGGATATAATAAGCATCTAAAACCCCTTTGCCATCACTGGTATTCAGACTGAACCTGGTGATGGCCGCAGCCGGAATTTCCGGTGCTTCAATGTTAATAAGCCAGTCAATTTTGCCGCTCCAGGGATAGGACTTTTCGCAGGGTGTGCAGATTTTATCCCAGGCAGGAGATTTGTTTTCACAGGTATCTGGGTTCACTTCGGAACAGTGAACCTGGTTGTGCATAGAAGCATCCACCATGGAATCCAGATTGGCAATACATCCCCAGAAAATTATTCCCCCTATCATTAAAAGGGATAGCATCACTGTAAGAACCAAAATAGTTCTTGGAAATTCAATGCCGAGTTTAAAAAACCAAACAAACCGCGTTGTTTTAGGTAATACTAGATCCTTTTTATAGGTCATACTGCAGCCCCAAGATAGGCGCCAGAGCACCCTGTTTGTTTATCCCCACCCACTTGAGATTATCATGTTGGCGGCGGTTGGCAGCCATCCATTTTATCTCCAGAGAATAATGCCATAATCCACCTCCGGGATTGAAATCCAGGCCGGCAAAAGGAGTTAATATCCAGTTGGGATCTCGCAGATCAGTATATTGGCTAAGTCCCCCAAAGAGTATATAGTCTCCAAAACCTTGGCTGATAATCAGATCAACCTGATTTAGCAGCATCCACTTGCGTAGACCTGGTTCCTTGCGGCTGTCGCCATAGTTGGTAAAATTATATAATCGGGTGGCCAGGCTGAGAGCCGGTTTGTCTCCTTTTTGCTCAACCAGTTGGAGGGATGAGCCCAGGTGTAGGCCGGCAATTCCCAACATGGCAGGTACTACATGAAGGCCATAATTGATATCCCAGGAGTGGTTGCCCAAAGGTCTGAGGCCGGAGCGTCCCTCAATGGTAAGATTAGGCAGGATCAAAGGCAAACCGTTGAGATCCATAATCGGTCCGCCCAGGCTTACCCCTGCCTGGTGGGCTCCAGAGTGTAGAGGCCGGGCGCTGTTTATGGTTCCGCAACTGCTCAGTAGAGTGAAAAGCAGCAAAGAAACCATGTATAACAATGTGTATGTGTAGTGAAGTATTCCATTGATAAAAATCTGGGACACCGTGGTTCTTCCCGCTTCCTCTTTTGGTTGGAAAATAAATTCTCCATAGAGGAAATTATTTGGTCCAACAGTGAGTAATAACTATATATTTAGAAACCTTACTAAATTTTTAACAGAATTACAATAGGTACGGTTAAAGAGGCTTTCATACATATCGAAAGCCTCGGTCCAATTTTATAATTGCCATAATATTTATTTGATGTCAGTATAATCACTCCATTGAGTTAAATTTATATTCTTGATTGGAGGTAATTTTATAATGAGTAAATATTTCAATCCCATAAAGATCTCCATGTTTCGTAAATTTATGATGGCGGCCTACAACGAACCCAGCGGAGATCCAACTGTTGGTACCTCAGCAGATCTTGATGTTACTAATACTCTGGAATTTATTGATAAATTTAAGTCACAGAGAGGGATCAATTTAACCATGACCCACCTTTTTTTAAAAATGATCGGCCTCTCTTTTGTCAAATATCCGGAACTAAACTGTAAGATTAGCTGGGGTAAGATCTATAAACTAAGCAGCGTAGATGTGTTCCTGCCGGTCAATCTTTCCCCAAAAGGTCAGAGAGATATGGAACTGGGAATAATAAAGATAAATGATCTTGAAAAGAAAAGCCTGGAACAGATAGCCTCTGATTGTGGCCAGCAAAGTGAATCCTGCCGCCAAAAAAAGGGTGGCTATATGAAGGATTTAATGGTTTTGATGGCTAAAGGCGCGCCCCATTTCCTGCGTAAGCCGGGTACCCGTTTGTTCAAAACTGTGGTCAACAACCTGGATCTCTCTTTTTTGGGCGTTAAGCGCTGCCCTTTTGGTTCAACCATGCTAACCAACGTGGGCGTTTTTGGCAGCATAGAAGGTGTGTCGATCAATAGTATTGGCGGTGTTCTGCCGGCTTTTGGTTTATCATCGGTCTTTATTCTGGGGCCGGTGCAAAAAAAGGTGATGGCCATAGATGATAAGCCTCAGGTGAGGCCCATGGTTCATTTTTCAATTGGAGTAGACCACCGGCTCATCGATGGCTTCAAAATGTTCAAATACGGAAAATTCTGGGGAAAATGTCTAAAAGAACCAGAAAAATACCTGGATGTTTAGTTAAAGGATTTTGATTGTTACAATAATTAATAATATGGTGTCTGCCAACAATTGTGGTAAAAGTTAACTAGATATTAGATTTTAGTTATCAGTTGATAAGGGTTTTAACTATTGGGCCAACAGGGTAAACATTTGGCAATTTGCTGTTTTTTTATCAAAAGTTAGCACCTTTTGACAACCTGAGTATTTAGCGGAATGGGCGATTAAAA
>CAZTWC010000358.1:0-3460 GCA_964617105.1 uncultured Myxococcia bacterium | reverse complement strand
TGATAAACTTGCACATCCGACGGTTCTCCTCCAGGCTGTCATTGAGAGTGGGGATAATCAAAACCACCAACTCCAGCCATTTTTTAGCCGCCACAATATCCTGCAGCCTTTCCAGCACCGGTTTCAATTTACCACTGCAGTATTTAACGTAAAAGGAATCGCTAAAGGCCTTGAGGTCGATCTTCACTGCTGACAATACCTTGCACAACTGCTTCATGGGAGTTTTACTTATGTAGCCGTTGGAAATCATAATCGTGCCGATACCTCTCTTTTTAGAGATTGCCGCAATATCGTACATATATTCCGCAAAAATCACCGGCTCGGTGTATGTGCAGGCGATAGAACTGGCCCGGTGATGAAGCGCCATTTTTACCACCATCTCTGGTGGCACATATTGGCTTTCTACCTGTTCGGGACGAAATTGAGAAATACGCCAGTTCTGGCAAAAACGGCATTCCATATTACAGCCGGCGGTGGCCAGGGAGAAGGAATCGGTGCCCGGTAAATAATGAAATAGAGGCTTTTTCTCCACCGGATCACTGTGGAGAGCGCAAGGACGTGAATGTACTAATGTATAGTAATTGCCATGCCAGTTTTCTCTAACCCCGCAAAAGCCCCTCTCCCGGTCAGCCACCACACACATCTGGGGACAGAGAGTGCACTTAACTTTTAACTCTGGCAGCTGTTTATACCAGCGAGCAGGCCTGGCCTCTAAAGGTGGCGGTGTTTTGATTTTAGACTCTACTTTTTGTTTATTTCTTCTTACATCTGCCAAAAGCATGGATGGACAGGCTATTCCTGCACTTCCGACAAAACAGGTGCGGCAAAACTCCCGGCGGGATATTATTATTTTTTTATTAGTCATAAATCTCTATATTCTGATGACATCTATCTCTTTGGATTTGAATTTACCCAAACCATATCTGGCGGCGGTTTCCAGCCAGGCGGGATAACGTTTCTCCTCTTTGAGGGTGGGTTTTCCTTTTTGATTTCTCTTTTTTTCTATTATCCGCCACCCCATTGAATCGGTTGCCACCGGGTCCCGCCCCAGCAGCAGGCTGCCCATCCGCCACTTGTAGCGGTCATTATTGGCAGGTCCGCCGTGAAACTGGGGAAAAAGCCCATCACAAATTATTAGCGCTGTTTTTTCACGCAAGTATGGATGCTTCATTAAGTCGGCCACATAGGGATTACAATTGTTGAAGTGGTATTTGTTGGGATTATGAATAACGCCGTAGCAGTTTTTCATTGACATAGAAATTCCAGCCAAATCGTGATCTTTGAGCCGGGGGATATTTATAAGTTTATCAATTTTGTCTGCCAGGATAGAACTAAAACAGGAGCCCACCCGACCGCTGTTTTCCACTTTCCAGAGATAACCGCCACCCGGCAAAGCATCAGTGCCGTAACAGAGAACATTACTGCCTCTCCGGTTGGTCTTATAGCCAGCCCGCTTTAATTCCCGGTCGGTTCGCTCCCATATCAACAGGGTATTGGCCGGAAAACCGGCGTTCTGCAAACTTTGGGTCAAGGCTTCTACCAACTCATAATGGGTGGCTATGGGCCTACCACCCAGGCAATTTACTTTGATGCCGATCCTCTCGCCAGGAGAGAAAAACGAACGCCACCCATCTTTTATATTAGCAGCCCCGCTATAGGACAAAACCATCTTTTCCAGGACATCCTGCAGTTTTTTCCGATTGATCTCGCCGTGTCTGTCTGGTTTGGCCAGGGAAGAATCGGCAAACATCACCACCCGCCCCATATCTTTGGATTGATACTTGCTTGCTCCTCTCCCTTTTCCGGCTGCCGGGCCGGCTATGGATTTAAGGGAAGAAAAAAAAGGCAGGGCCAGCCCTCCGGTAATAAAATCTCGTCTGTTCATCGTTTTTACGTAACTCCCGACGAAGTGTATTTTCGGACAGAAGATGCTACTTTTCCTTGGTACCCAAAACTATAGAGCAGTAACTAACCGAATTGACATAATCACCGGTAATGGCGCCAGAAGTTTGGTATTTAATCAGTTTACCTTGACAGTCCTGGTTGAAATACTTAAGCAGTAATAAAATGGGTTTAATCCCGCATACAGTTATTCCGGTTTTCTGGTGATAGTTATAGAGCCCATCGAAGTCACATTTTTCAATAAACTCCACCGCGCCCAGATCCAGTTTCTCCAGAGAGTTCTTTATATCTTTGGTAAAAGGAAGATAGCCAAAATTTGGTCCATAGTGGGTAAAATCGGAACTGGCCACCAAAATAGTATTAGGCCCCACAATCTCTTTCAACCCCTTGACGAGTTGTTGATATCCCTCTTTCTTAACCTCACCAATCACCAAAGGGACCAATTTGAAATCTTTAAACCGGGCCTGCAAAAATGGAAGTTGAATCTCTAGTGAATGTTCCTGGCTGTGAGCCGGGTTAAATACTTTAAAAGCAGAATTTTTCAAAAGTATCTTTTTGGCCTCAAGGTCCACGGGAATATCACCCAGGGGAGTTCTAAAAAAATCCTCTTCCGGAAGTGCCGCCCCATTAAAATGGGTGCGATGGCTGGGCGCAATCACAATAATACGGTCTGTTTTTTTCTCCGCTAAAGCCTTAAAGCCATAAGCCGCTGTTTGCCCCGAATAAACAAATCCAGCGTGGGGCGAAACCAGGGCAATGGGAGTAAAATTCACCTTTTCTCCTTTGGAAACATTGGCAAAATAGGCAGAAAGAACCTCCTGCAATTTATCAGCCTGCCCAGGATACCAGGAACCAGAATAAACCGGCTCCCTGACAGATAATTTTTGTTTGTCAACCATATTTTTTCCCCTTGTGTTTGGGTTAATAATTTTGGCGGGAAAATTGTTTTTTTTGCTTAACACGACCTGCTCGGCACTATTATTGCATCTACTTTTATTTTGGCAGCCATACATATTGCTGGAATATAGGAAAATGGCCCACAAAAGTAGAATCAGATGACTTTTACCATGGTATAAGTGTAACATTTTTGACGGTAACCGCTATTTTTTTGACGAAAAAGTGACAACAATAATTTTAATTGTACTAAACAGTTGTATGGGAGTCAAGCAAGATAATGAGGGACACCCTTTCCCTTTAGGAATCACCTGCGGCGTAACCAGGCTCGACTTGTTGAGGGACTTTTTAGGAGCCCGTCAAATAATAATTGATCAAATAAGCCTTTTGTCATATAATTTCGAAGTTCAATCGTCCTATTTTTATTAGACGATATTATTTTTTCGCTACTTTAATTAAATTGCCGATTATGGATCAAGCATCAACTTTACGTAAACTGTCCCAGCAGGACCAAAACAAAACTCTTGCCCAAATGACCAACCAGGAACGGCTGAAGAGTTTTTGGCGGGAGGACAATCCATCACCCAAAGTATATGCCATCACCTCTGGCAAAGGAGGTGTGGGTAAAACTACTACTACTTTGAATCTAGGTCATGCTTTAACC
>CAZTWC010000357.1:0-3470 GCA_964617105.1 uncultured Myxococcia bacterium | reverse complement strand
TTGGTGATTTTATCATTCAACTGGAACTTGCCGGAGAAAAAAATCCGCCACCTCCCCCCCCGGCCAGGGAGAAAATAAAGAAAGAGAGTAAAGGTCCAAAGCCGCCATCCTTTTATACGCAGTCGGTTGATCTTCATACCACTAATCAATTAGGTGACAGTTCTTTACAATCTTTATCCGAAAATTCAGAGCCATCAGAAGTTACCCCACTGCCAAAGACAAATGGATTAACTTCTTGGGATGAAGAATATATATCTCTTATGAAAACTATTCACGAACGATTACTCGATTTCCTTGATTTAAGGCGCATGGATATCAATAAACTCGAGGAGCGAGAATTGTGGCAAAAAACCGAAGAGGCAATCAAAGAGATTATCCAAGAGATGGTAACCGCTGGTGAAATTGATAAAAACACTGATTATAACCGGTTGCTGCATGATGTTTTAAATGAGGCTTTGGGACTGGGTCCGTTGGAAGATTTTTTAGCCGAGCCGGCAATTACTGAAATTATGGTTAATAATGCCCGGCAAATTTTTGTGGAGCGGGATGGGCGTATTGAGCAAACTACCAGTAATTTCAGTTCAAATCAGGCAGTTATGGGAGTTATAGAGCGGATAGTATCTCCTATTGGCCGCAGAATAGATGAGAGTTCGCCTATGGTAGATGCCAGGTTGAAAGATGGTTCTAGAGTTAATGCGGTTATACCACCTTTGGCTATCAATGGACCGTGCTTAACTATCAGAAAATTTAAAAAAGAGATGCTTCTGATAGATGATCTGGTCAACCTGGGCACGTTGACTGAGGCTATGGGTGAATTTTTAGAGATATGCGTCCAGGCGCGAAAAAATATCATTATCGCTGGGGGCACTGGTTCAGGTAAAACCACCCATTTGAATATTCTATCCAGTTTTGTTCCTGTTAACGAAAGGATTATTACCATAGAAGATGCTGCGGAACTTCAAATTGTTCAACCTCATGTAGTATCCCTGGAAGCGCGTCCGCCCAACATTGAGGGTAAGGGCGAAATAACTATCAGAGACCTGGTGCGGAATGCTTTACGTATGCGGCCAGACAGGATTGTGGTTGGAGAATGTCGAGGTGGTGAAGCCTTGGATATGCTGCAGGCCATGAATACTGGTCACGATGGCTCTTTAACCACTGTTCATGCCAATTCACCCAGAGACGTATTATCCAGGTTGGAAACCATGGTGTTGATGTCTGGTATGGATTTGCCCATTAAAGCGGTTAGGGAACAGGTTGCTTCCGCCGTGGATATTATTGTTCAACAAAACCGATTCCCCTGTGGTTCACGTAAGGTGGTTTATATTAGCGAAGTAACCGGTATGGAAACGGATATTATTACCTTACAAGATATTTTTTATTTCAAGCAGGAAGGATATGACCAGGATAACCGGGTACAAGGCAGTTTT
The DNA here is from genome assembly GCA_964617105.1 of uncultured Myxococcia bacterium. Taxonomy (GTDB): domain Bacteria; phylum CAZTWC01; class CAZTWC01; order CAZTWC01; family CAZTWC01; genus CAZTWC01. The sequence continues at coordinate 2,040 of CAZTWC010000357.1, read as the reverse complement.
ACGCCGACCGGTTTTATTCCCAGGTTTTATGATGATATGCAGCGTAAAGGGGTTAAGGTCTCCATGTCTATCTTCCATTAGAAAAATTGGATGCATCTTCACCAGCGTTGTTGCCGGCTCAAAAATTGTCCTCGACGTATTATCATACGACTGCGGTAATTTTTGAGCCGGCGCCTAGCTGGTGAAGCGCCTCCGATTTTTTTGGATTAAGTTGATTTTTGGATGCATCTCACGTTTCGAAGTTAATTGATATGATTATAAATAAATTGAAGTACTACTTGCAGGGTTCCAATAGATTCTTGTGGTATATTGGGCTTATTTTGGCGATGACTTTTGTTGTTCACTTAGTGGTTTCGGCAATTAAACCTTCATCTGCAGACCTGCCCAACCATTTGGATGGCCGGCAAGATGTCCTCAAAATTGAGCAAGATCTAAAATCTCTCTCGGCCAGCATAGAAGTGAATATGTCAAATAGTGACTGGGATAAATCTAGAGAGAACATAAAACGTATTCTTAACCTGGATCCTTTGAATTTCCAACAACTGGAGAATTTGAACAGGGTAAACAGAGAGGAAAAATGGTCTGAAATTTATACAGAAGGAGATCAATATTTTAAAGAAAAAAAATATCTGGAGGCTATGAGCAAATTGGTTCAAATTGGACCTGAAAGTTCTTATTCACCGCGGGTAAGGGCAAAACTTTTATCAATAAAAAGAATCCTGGACCGAAAATATAGGGAACAGGGGACTAATTATCTTAGAAAACGGAAATATTTGCTCTCTTTTAAAGCATTTTGCAACTTTTTTCACTTGAACCCGGATGATATTTCTTTAAAGAAAAAAATGAACTGGCTCAAGCGCCGGTTGTCAAAGAGAAACCGGCGTTGTCCAGAACCTGAATTTCCAGCTGTTTCTGTGCATGAACAGATTGAAGTGACAGATAAAAGCGCCATTTTGTTGAAACACAAATACCCAGAACAAGAGATATTTAAGGTAATGTCGAATTACGCCCAGGGAGATGTAGAGTCTGCTATCCGTCTATTACAAAAGGGACGAGAGAAGGCTCGTTCCCTACACCGGATAACTAAACTGGATAGTTTTTTTGAAAAGATGAACAGTGTCAAAGGGAAATATACCCTGGGACATAGTTTGATCCTGCAAAACAAATTAGAGGAGGCAGCCAGGCAGTGGAAAGAAATGCTCCAAATAGATAGGGCTCTTATGTCAGAAAAGGTAACCAGTTTTTATCGCCAGGAGATTTACCGGATTTTAGTCAATTCCTATTACAAGAAAGGGCAGGCTTTTTATCAAAAGGAGAGGTACAAAGATGCTTTTAATTTTTGGTTTAAAGGTTACGAAATTAATAAGGATGATATTAATATTTTAAATGGGTTAAACAAACTGGAGAAGGTAGCACAGAGATATAATAAAATAGCACAGCAGTTAAAACAAAGGGGGGATGGTAATTATCAGTACTACTTTAAAGCCGCTAAAGAGATAACTTTACCAGAAAGCAGCGTACACTAAAATCTGATACTGCCAAAACTCAGCAGTCCGCTCTACCGGAGAGAAAAGATTATTTTCCCTATGACTTTCCGTGGGGTGATATTTTTAGCCTGCTAAGGATAGTATCTGCAATTCTGTTAGCAGGAGTTAATATCGCCGCTGCTTTTTACTTTCAAAGTATGCTTCTTAGCTCTTTCACTGTCATTTCTTCCATATGGGTTCTCATTATGGACATAGTGACAGTAATGATCCCTGAATATCTGTCATTTAAGAGCCAAATAAGAGAACTTAAGCGTGAAATGAGGGTGCCTCCTATGGGAACAGAAGAAAGCGATTTGGCTGACGGGAAAAAAGCTGCGCCAGAGGAAGGTGGGAAAAAGGATACTTCTCATGGCTCGCCTACAACAGGAGGGATGTCCAGCTTTACTCCTGCAGAAGGTATGGACGGCAAACTACTGACAAATAACTATACTGACAGGCTAAGCTTCAAAGATAGGGTGCAAGGTCCTGTGGTAATGCCTCAGGTTAGGCTGTG
>CAZTWC010000356.1:0-3489 GCA_964617105.1 uncultured Myxococcia bacterium | reverse complement strand
TGAAAAAAGAGGAGAGTTAGATTTTGCCTGGAATTACACTGCTCCAGTTCCATTAAATCAATATTTTAGTCAGATACCTTTGGAGAAATCAGGAGTGATTTCAGTAAAAGAGATTGAGTTAAAAGGCCCTCCCCATAAACGAAAAAGAGTCCGTATTGAGTGGTTTGACGATAATTTTACCTCCCAAAAAAGAGAGAGAACATATGAGTTCTCATTAAAAAAAGGGAAATTTAAATTTGATTTTAACCTTAAAGTCACTGTTGATTCCAATATGATTTTAGAGGTTCAACAGAGAGAGTTTAAAGGAGCGGTCGGTGTTATTAAAAATGGAGACTCCGCTAAATTAAATGGGATAATTGCCAATCTGGTCGCCAGATATCCAGAGGAGAAGTTGGAGAAGATATTTCATGACTATGCCCAACGAACCTTGAAAATGATAAAAGCAGGAAAAGCAGTGTCTGGTTTGGATAATTTGTCCCGAATGGAGAAGATTTTTAACAACAATCCTCAATGGAATAAAATCTTTATGAATGGGTTTGCCAGCCTTGGTGACTATTTTAATAAAAAAGGCTCTTGCCGTCAGGCTGTTTCCCACTACCACCACAGCATTAAATATATAGCCTCCCAAAAAATATATGAGAAAATGCTTCGCTGCCAGTTGGCAATGTATAATTTCCAGGCTGCCCAAAGATCGGCTGAGTGGATATATAAAAATGGCAAATTGGGGCAGCAGAGTTCAAAGTTTATTATGGATATGGCCTATGCTTATGGGGCTGGCTTAAAATTTAAGCAGGCAGAAAAGATGAGCCGCCGGTCAGGCAGCAAAGTAGAAAAAGGTGATCCATTGTGGGGCTATATTAAACAAATCATCAAAGGCCGCTGGTTTGCCGAAGCGGCTATTAGTCTGGCACTGGCTATGCCAAAGATAAGCGATAAAAGCCTGTTTAAAAAATTAACACAGGAGTTTGACCACTTTGCTGATGTGAACTTTATCGGTTATTGCAATAAAGCCGGCAAAATTATCTACTCCAGCAAAGACAAATATAACTCAAAAAAATTAACACAGGTATACTCATTTTTAACAAATGTCCCCCTTGCCAACTTAAAAAGACCAATTCTGTTAAGTCACTTTAATGGAAATAGAAGCGACAGTGTTATCTTGGCTCCTGCTAATTCGTCAGGTAGAAAAGGTTTAGTGATTTTTAGTTACAACGACAAACTTGAATTGGCAGAACGGAATATTTACTCATCTTTTGTGGATAGTCCAAGCAATAACCGATTATATCGCCAGTTAAAATCAAAAATATCTTATCGCTGCGCTACTGCCATGACTAAACTAAAAGGTATTGCTTATCAACTTCTTTTACAGCACTCCACAGACTGGCTGACCCAAACCAAAAAAATGGAAAAAAAATTACCCCTGGAGATGAGTGCATATAAAATAATTTCTGGGAAAAAAGGAGACAATAAACCCATCGAAACTCTATTCTCCAGCCGGTTAAATTTGCCGGCAAATATTTTAACCGATAAAAAGGCCAACAGCACTCCTTTTTTTATGTATAGCAAACAGAAATATAATGGTCGCACTGTCCATGAATTTGTGACAGCAATTTATTTGGGCAATACCTGGGTAGGAACATTAAGAAATGGTTATTGGTGGTAATATTTATAATTTTGGATATGAGAATTAAACAGGAGTTTATTTTAATGAATCCAACAATGTTAATCACAGTTTTTGGCTCGATTATTTCTCTTGCTCTAATAGGTATTTTAATGGCGGTACTATTTCGCCGTCCCCGCCAGAGTCATCACCCCTCTGGTCCCATCTCATCTGGGAGCGTCACCACCCTGGGTCCCTACCGCAACCTGAGCCTACTCTCTGACAAAGGGGGCATGGCCAAGATCTACAAAGCCTTTAACAGCAACGAGAGCCGTGAGTGTGTGCTAAAGGTGCTCCGGTCCGAGTATCTAGGAGATAGTGAGACCCTGAAGAAGTTTCGCCGTGAGGGAGAGATTCTGCAGCGCATCAAGCAAAAGACGCCCACAGCACCGGTAGTGAATGTCTTTGCCACCGGCACAATCAAGACCGCCATGGTGGAGTTGCCCTTTATCGAGATGGAGTATATCCCCGGCAACATGGATTTATCAGACTATATCCAGCATGAGGGCCGGGTGGAGCCGCAGATGGCCGAGAAGATAGGGGTGCAGATAATCCGGGGCCTGATGGCAGCCGATGCTGTGGGCGTGGTTCACCGCGACCTGAAGCCGGGCAACGTTCTATTGTATGATGGCAATCCCGAGGAGGCCATAGTGTGCGATTTTGGCGTGGCCAAGCAGATAGACTCTCGCAGCGTAACCATGGGCGGTTACGGCACGGCTGCCTATATGGCGCCAGAACAGTGCCAGAGCAGCGGTAATATCACCTTTGCCACAGATATTTATGCATTGGGAGTGATGTTATTTGAACTGCTCACAGGAGAGAAGTTGTTTAACAACGACAACCCCATGGTGGTGATGAAGATGCACGAGAGCGAGGATGCAGAGCCATATTTGAAGGGCCGAGTGCCATCTAAATATTTTGGATTGCTGGTCCAGATGCTAGCCAAGGATTCAACTTCCCGCCCCCGGTTCGAAGATATTTTGGCAACATTCAGCGGTGACAGTTTACGTGTGCCAGGTTACAGCGGCCAAACAGTGTCAGCGGTGGAGGAGCACTATGCTGCTCAGAACCATGTTCCAAAAAGAGCCTCATTAGGCTTTAGTATTGGTAAAAAGGTGTTGGTTGGTGGTTTGGTGGTGTTGCTGGTTGTATTGATTGGCGTTTTGGGCAAAATATTTATAGAAAAGCGGGCCGAAGCGGCGGCGGAACTTGCCGCTTTTGAAACAGCATTGGAAAAAAGCACCGAAGAGTCGTTGTCTAAATTTCTAAGGGTTTATCCCCGGGGCGAGTATTCAGGCTCTGTGCAGCAGCTTTTGCATAAGTTGGTAGAGAAGCGTGAGCGGAAAGCCAAAGCAGAGCGTGAGCGTCAGGCGGAGTTAGCCCGTCAGCGGGCAGAGGCAGAGCGCAAGCGGCAGGAGAAACAACGCAAATTAGCCGCAGAGAAGAAACGTCAGGCAGAGTTGGCCCGTCAACGGGCGGAGGAAGCGCGGCGGAAGCGTCAGGAGGCAGCTAAGCGTGCAGCAGCGGCGCATGCCCGTAAATACCGTGGAATGGTTCAGATCCCTGCGGGCCAGTTTTTCATGGGCTGCAACAGCAGTGTTGATTCAAAATGTAGTAGTGACGAGAAGCCGGGTCGGCAGGTTTATTTAGATGGTTATTATATAGATCGCCATGAGGTGACTTTGGGCCAATATAGGCGTTGTGTAGATGGTGGTGGCTGTAAAAAGCCTGGAGATAAGAGTGATAGTAAATACTGCAATTGGGGCCACTCAGGCCGTGATAATCATCCCATAAACTGTGTGAGTTGGTATAATGCTCGGACTTACTGT
>CAZTWC010000355.1:0-3532 GCA_964617105.1 uncultured Myxococcia bacterium | reverse complement strand
TGTCTGTAAACTGGCCCAGGAAAAGGGGTTGAAGGTGTTGGTAAGTCTTAATACCATTATGGTGGATGGAACTGGCATGTGCGGCGGATGCCGCGTGACGGTGGGAGGAAAATCAAAGTTTGTCTGCGTTGATGGCCCGGAGTTTGACGGAAGCCAGGTGGATTTTGATGAGATGATGCGGCGGATGGAGTTTTACCAGGAATCAGAAAAAAAATCTTATCAGGAATATAAAAATCACAAATGCAAGTTGGAGGATAAATTATAATGGCAGCCAAAAAGAAATTTAAGAAAAAAAAGCCCAAAATTCCCAGGCAACCCATGCCTCAACAGGACCCCAAAGAGCGGATCAATAACTTTAACGAGGTCCCTCTTGGTTATAGCGCCAAAGCAGCCCAAATCGAAGCCTCTCGTTGCATCCAATGTAAAAAACCTCACTGTATCAAGGGCTGTCCGGTGGAGATAGATATCCCCCTTTTCCTCAAGCATATCAAAGAAGGCAACCTCAAAGACAGCGCTAGAACCATGAAGAAAAAAAATATTCTGCCCGCTATCTGCGGTCGGGTATGTCCTCAAGAGGATCAATGCGAAAAGGTGTGCGTGATTGGGATTAAACAAAAGCCGGTAGCCATTGGACGGCTGGAACGTTTTATAGCTGACTGGGAACGGGACCTGGGAGAAGTCGAGATACCGGAAATTGCCCCGCCCACCGGCAAAAAAGTGGCAGTGGTGGGTTCCGGACCGGCGGGATTGACAGTAGCCGCTGACCTGGCCAAAATAGGCCACCAGGTAACTATTTTTGAGGCTCTACATAAAATGGGCGGGGTGCTGGTGTATGGCATTCCGGAATTCAGGCTTCCCAAAGCCATCGTTGAAAGTGAGATCAATCTGTTAAAAGATATGGGCGTAGAGTTGAAAACTAACTATGTGGTGGGAATGACCAGGGGACTGGACGAACTGTTTAAAGACGGCTTCGATGCCATATTCATTGGTACTGGCGCTGGTCTGCCAATGTTTATGAATGTTCCGGGAGAAAATTTTAGCGGGGTCTATTCTGCTAATGAATACCTTACCCGAGCCAACTTAATGAAAGCCTACCAGTTTCCCAACACTGACACTCCTATTGCCAGATATAAAAATGTAGCCACCATCGGCGGCGGCAACGTGGCTATGGATTCCGCCAGAACTGCCTTGCGGTTGGGAGCGGAAAATTCCTATATTATATACCGCCGTTCCCGAATCGAAATGCCCGCCCGGATAGAAGAGATTGAGAGAGCCGAAGAGGAGGGTGTGCAATTCCACTTCCTGACCAATCCTATCCGCTATCTCGGTGATGAGCGAGGCAAAGTCAACGCCATGGAATGTCTGTGCATGGAATTGGGCGAACCTGATGACTCTGGCCGGCGGCGGCCTGTACCCATAAAAGGTTCCGAGTTTATCACCGACATTGATATTGTGGTGGTGGCTATCGGCAACGCTTCCAATCCTCTTATTCCCATGACTACGCCAGGTCTGGAAACCAACAAATGGGGTAATATCGTTGCAGACGAAGAGACCGGTAAAACCAGCAAGTGCGGAGTTTTTGCCGGCGGCGATATCGTGACCGGCGCTGCCACGGTTATTTTGGCCATGGGGGCGGGGCGCAAAGCAGCCAACGCTATAGATCAATATCTTAAAACCAATATTTGGTAGTTTTTTAGATCATTGTTTTGAAAATTATTAACTAGCCTACATTTTCTTGAAAGGAAATGACATGCTTAATAAGGATCAGGTTTTAAATAAACTGGGAATAAAGGAAAACAATTCTGGGGTATATTGCGGTCATTGGGTAGAAAATCCCCAGGGTGGAGAACTTGTATCATACTCTCCGGTAAAGGGAGAAAAAATAGCCTCCGTGCAAATGGCGGATGAAGAAAATTATCAGTTCATGATAGATAAGGCTGCAGAGGCCTTTCTGAGTTGGCGGAAGATGGCGGCGCCCAAGCGAGGAGAAGTTGTCAGGGAAATCGGAATGGAGTTGCGGGAATACAAAGAGGAATTGGGCTGGTTGGTTTCATATGAGATGGGCAAAATATTTCAGGAGGGATTGGGGGAAGTGCAGGAGATGATCGACATGGCCGACCTGGCGGTGGGCATGTCCAGGCAACTTTACGGGCTTACCCTTATGAGCGAACGGGAATCCCACCGTATGATGGAGCAATGGCATCCTTTGGGTATAATCGGCATCATCACCGCCTTTAATTTTCCGGTGGCGGTTTGGGCCTGGAACGCTATGGTGGCGGCTATCTGCGGTGACACCATGATCTGGAAACCCTCCTCCAAAACCCCATTGACCGCTATTGCAGTACAGAATATTGCCAATAGGGTGCTGGAGAAAAACAACCTGGCTGGAGTGATGAACTTGATAATTGGCCGGGGTTCAACCATTGGCGACCGTCTGGTATCGGATCCCAGAATCCCGCTGATTAGCGCCACCGGCAGCACCGGAGTAGGCAAAAAAATCGGGGCGGCGGTTGGACAGAGGCTGGGCCGGACCATATTGGAGTTGGGCGGCAATAACGGACTAATTGTAATGGATGACGCCAACATGGACCTGACTTTGAAGGGTGTGCTTTTTGGCGCCGTTGGAACCACAGGCCAGAGGTGCACAAGTACCCGCAGGTTGATTTTACATAAAAATATTGCTGCCAAATTTACCGAAAATCTGATCTCCGCTTACAAACAGGTTAGAATCGGTAATTCTCTGGATGAAAATACCCTTATGGGGCCCATGGTAGATCAGGGGGCGGTTGATGATATGATGAATGCCCTGGATATCATAAAAAAACAGGGGGGCGAAATACTTTACGGCGGCAATAAACTCAGTGGAGAAAACTTTCCTGGCGGATGTTATGTAGAGCCAACAATTGTCAGGGCGAAAAGCGACATGGAAATTGTAAAGGAAGAAACTTTTGCCCCTATCCTTTATCTGATGGTTGCCGATGATTTAGACGAGGCTATCGCGATTCACAATAATGTTCCCCAGGGGCTTTCCTCGGCAATTTTTACCTCCAACTTACTGAGTGCAGAGCAATTTTTAAGCCCTGCGGGAAGTGACTGTGGTATCGCCAATGTCAATTTGGGAACCAGTGGCGCTGAAATCGGCGGCGCTTTTGGTGGAGAAAAAGAGACTGGCGGTGGAAGGGAAGCCGGTTCTGACGCCTGGAAAACCTATATGCGGCGCCAGACCAATACCATAAATTACGGCCGGACCTTGCCCCTGGCCCAGGGGATTAAATTCGGTGAATAAAACTGCCGAATTACTGCTTGATAAAAGTTAACCTGTTGTTTATAATATAACTTTAGGTTTAAAATGGACTAAAGGCTCGCTCAAAACTTTATTCGCACAAATAAGGTTGATTGTAACATATTGCAAATAAAGTTTTTCTAGAGAGCCATAATTATAACCAAAAGGGAATATATCGTGCCAAAGGCGCCAACCAAAGCCAAGAAGCCAGAGGTCAAAGCCAAGAAGCCAGAGGTCAAAGCCAAGAAG
>CAZTWC010000354.1:0-3561 GCA_964617105.1 uncultured Myxococcia bacterium | reverse complement strand
CTTGATTTTAATGCTGGATCTGTCAGCCTCCATGGAGATGGATGCTTATGATGAACTCTATGTTTCAAGTAAACAGTATGTCGGCCCCTATAATCCAGACAAAACCTACGAGGTTAATAAAACCTACAGGGGACTACTTGAGTTAGGGCTGCCGGCCAGTAATTATGATGAATACGGCTTTCCCATATTCTGGACAAAAGATGAGTTGATAAGTACTGAATATGAAGTCGATGGAGAAATATATAAGGGCAGATCTGGTAAATGGGAGGATTTCCGCCAGAGTCCGCCCCAAATAAGTGGTAATTATCTTAACTGGTTAACCGCTGACCGGTTGGATGTGGCCAAAGTGATCCTTACCGGCCGGAGTGCAGACAATTGGTACCATAACCAGAGCATTATTGTTAAATATTTCCCGATTTTTAGACTTTCCATGATGCATACCGACCTGCACGAGGGAGGAGACATTCTTTTTTCCAACTGTTACCGCAACTCTGTTACTTCCGATTTGGAAGGTCAATGTAAAGAGATGAGTTCTATCGACAGCCTGGATAATATTTTAAATTTAATCCGGGATGTGGATAAAGATGGTGAATATTACAAAGGTGGATCTACTATGACCCCCATTGGAGAGATGCTATATGAGGGTTACCAGTATTTTTTAGGGGCGGAGGCCAGGTATGATCAAGATGATTTAGATGCTAAGAACCCAACGCCACCCTATTATTACAAGGATGGAAAGAAATATGTTTCCCCCTACCAGGACAAGAATTGGTGCCGCCAGAGTTTTGCTGTGATGATTTCTGATGGAGAGCCCTGGTTCGATGGCAATATGCAGGAGTTATGTCTGAGTACATCTCAATGCCAGACATCTAACGTCTACTCCAATACCGAGGTGGTTTTGGATAACGTCTGGTCTGAGATTGCCTCTAATCCCGGAGTCTATCAAGACAATACCAATGATGTTTTGGAGGTCAATGAAAGAGCAGCAAACAACGCTTTTATGTGTTCTTCCACCATTGACAAAGCAGGTTGCGATACCTATGATTGGAGTTGTTCATCCACTCATGATTGCTACTCTTGCAATGAGTGCTCCCTCAACCATGTAGCCCAATATGGCAACAAAGATTGGGGTGACGAATCTCTATCAATAACTGTTGATAACCAGGGCACTCAATACTCTTTCCCTCAGACCGAAGACACCAGGGAACGGATACCACCCTTTAAACTGTTTACTATTGGTGTTTTAAACGAGGACTACCACCAGGAGGCCAAAGAGATATTGGAACAGGCGGCCATCAGGGGTGGGGAGAGTTACTACCATTCTAAAAATGCTGGTTCTTTGGGTGAGGCTTTGGGTAAGATTTTATCTTCAGTAGCTACTCGTACAGCGGTCAGTTTTACTGCGCCGGTATTTTTGCCCCAGGAGACTTTCAGCCAGACTTCATATTATATTCCGGTGTTTAGACCACACCATTCCGGTTTTTGGCGCGGCAATTTATGGAAAATAATGGTCACCGACTTTGAGACTGGCACCAGTGGCGCATCAGAGAAGTTCATGCAGGTGACTCTTGATGCTGTTGGAGATGATCCTCCTCGGGCGGATGTCAATAATTCCGGGACAGGGGGAAGACTACTGCAGAAAAGCAAGGATAATCCGCGCAGCCTTTACACATACAACCTGAATGGTCAAAAGATCGGGTTGCAGGATTTGAATGCTGAGCAATTGGAATTGGATGGAGCGGATGCCACTGTCATAGATACCAGGCGCAAAAATTTACTTAATCATATTTATGGGTACAAGTTTCTTGAAGGTGAAGGAGTGGAGGAAGATCCATTTGAGCGCAATAAATATTTAGATGCCAATGGTCAAAAGCAGGATGACAGCAATTGGATATTGGGGGACAGCCTTCATTCCAGACCCCTTATCCTTGAATATCCCGGAGATAAACACTATATCGCCATGGGTGCCAATGATGGCATGCTGCATGTTTTTGATGGAGATGAGGGGAAAGAGGTTTACGGTTTTATTCCCGGGCAGTTGGTTCAAAGGCTAAAGGAGATGGATCCTCTAGACCCGATCCATTCGGGAAAACCGACACTACCCGGACAGAGGGTAGGGCGGCATGTTTATTATGTGGATGCCCCACCCACTTTAGCCCACCACGATGTCAATCGCAATGGCATTATTGATAGTACGGAAGAAGCATACTTGATGGTAGGTTTTCGTCGAGGAGGGCGTTGCTATATAATTTTGGATGTGCACGAACCCCCTAGTAGTTCCGGGCCGGTATTGCACAAGCGAATATGTGGGTATGGACCTGAAAATAATGAGAAAGATTTCTGTCAAAGCGATGGTTCGCCTACAGGAGATGGAATGACGGTGTGTGTTGAAAACCTTGGGCAGACTTGGTCCACACCGGCGGTAGGATACAACAAAAGTGCTAAAGCTGTGGTGGCGGTATTTGGTGGCGGTTATGATATGGAAAACTACGATCCCAACTATTTTTCTACCAAGGATAAAACTAAATATAAAGAAATAACCGTACCGTCCACTGTTCCAAGTGGTAATTTTATTGGAGTATTCAATATCTCTACTGGCGCACTAATAAAAAAATGGACACAGACAGGTTCCATGTGTTTTCCAATTGTGGCAGACGTGGCAGCGGTACGGCCTGACATCACCGATAATAGTTTGCGCTGGTACTATGTAGGGGATCTTGGCGGTAATGTCTGGTTCCTCGACCTGGATGCTAAAAACGGAGAGGGCGAGTTGCGCCAGTTATTTGCCGGTGCGGTTGGACCGGAAAACACCAGTGTGAATTGTCAGTCAAATAATCTTTATCAGACTCGACCTATTTATCAAGCAGTTGATATAACCATGGAAACCATCGAAGGTGCAGGATTGAAGAGGATTATCTATTTTGGTACTGGAGATCGTTCTCATCCCTATTCGGTCACCGGTATGCAGCAGAGGTTCTATTCAATTGTGGATATGGAAAGCCCGGAAGTTTTAGATACCGGTGATGTCCAGGAGTTGAACCCGGGTAGTTTTTGCAATAACACCCAAGATGGCAATGGCAAGAACGGTTGGTACATGGATATGACTTTTGTAGATGAAAAAATATTGTCTGCTCCAATTGTTTTTAACAACAAAGTCAATTTTAGCACTTTCAGAACAGATCCCGGTTCTGCTGGAAAAGAGTTGGGGGCATGTGATTATACTTTGGATTATTTTCAGGGGACTGCCTGGTTTTACAGTTTGCCACACCGGGGATATACCGATTGTGAAGAAGGTGAGGGTAAAGCCTTGGAAGAGGGAAGCATCAGCAAATTGCAAAATGTATATGATGTACCGGTTTCTCCCGATGTTATGTTGGACAGCCAGGGAAATATGGTGGTTTATAAGGGCGAATTGACCAAAGGATTAGATGTTACCGAGGAGACTCGCCAGTTATGGAAAGATGTGGAAAAAGTTCGTTCTGCCTGGTCAGAGGTACATCAGTAAAGGGCAAATAACTGCTTGACATAATCTATACATATATGATACTATCTATTCATATG
>CAZTWC010000353.1:0-3562 GCA_964617105.1 uncultured Myxococcia bacterium | reverse complement strand
TCATTTTAGCGTTTCTCAATCCTATCCTCCAATAGCGGCCATAGACCGGCGGTGCCAGTAGAACTCTCTATGTTCTTCATTCTCTTTGATCTTTCCGGTTATCTCCTGAATCATCTTTTGTAGTTTATCATCCGACTCGGTGTGTAAAATTGAACTATAACTCAAACCTTGGCTGGAGCGCAAACAGGGAAAAATATTACCCCGGCAATCTATACGCAATTTGTTGCAAGAAGAGCAAAAGGGTTGGGATACTGACGGGATAAATCCTACTGACAATTTTTTACCCTGGTCCTGAAAAAGGTGGTAACTGGTTTTACCTTTATTCTCCAGGGGATGCCGGTAGGTAAAAGTTTCAGATAAAATCAATAAAGCTTCTTGAGCCGAAAAATATTCCTGTTCATAAAAGTTATGCTCCATCTCCATTGGCATCAATTCGATAAAACGGATTTGGCAATCTTTTTTAAAGGCAAACCGGACCAGGTCGGGTAAATTTTTGCTATTATAGGAACGCAGCAACACCGTATTTATTTTTATTCGCTTAAACCCTGCCTCTTCAGCCGCTTCGATTCCCTCTATCACCTCCTTAACAGACCCGCATCTTGTAAGAGCGATAAAAGATTTTTCATTAAGGGTGTCCAGGCTGATATTAATCCGATCCAAACCGGTTTGTTTTAATAAAGAGGCCTGTTGTTTTAGCAAAATACCATTAGTGGTTAGACACAGTTCGGTATTTGGCAATCTCTGACGCAATTTAGCAATAAAGTTGGGCAATTGCCGCTTAATCAGAGGTTCACCACCGGTGAGGCGAAGTTTTTTTAGGGGCGATAATCGCTCTATTCTGAGAACCAAGTCTAATAATTTTTCTTCATCCAGGCCAAAAGTTGATTGTTGATTTTTTGGGGCAGCAGAACGGCAGTAACGGCAATAGAGATTGCAATGGTCAGTAACCGAGAGCCGTAAATAGAGGTCGCCTGAATCAATGGTTGAAAATAACATTGAATATCTTTTAAATAAATTAATTCAATTACTCAAAAACAAATTTAATTTTAGCACCTATCACATTTAAATGAAAGGTGGATTTAATAGTGAGGCGCAAAAGCGCATAATTTCCTTCTTGCCAGAGTCTCAATATAATGGCAAAATAGCATTTGTTTTTTCAGTCTGTACAAAATATGAAGTTTCCGGATGGTTCCCTATACTTTCCCTATTTTTCAACTGAGGCAGCATGGCAAAATCATTCATTACAATATTATTTATTACTCTTTTGATGGCAGTGCCCGGTCAGGCATCCTCGGCAGATGTTTTAAAACTGGCTACCACCACCAGCCTGGAAAATTCCGGGTTGTTGGACCATCTGGTTCCTATTTTTGAAGCGGAAACCAAGATCAAAATTCATATCATCCCAGTAGGCACGGGCCGAGCCTTAACTTTGGCCAGGGGAGGGGATGTTGACCTGCTCTGGGTTCACTCTCCCAAAGATGAGATGGAATTTGTCCAACAGGGTTATGGTATAAAACGAACCGAAGTGATGTACAACTATTTTATGCTGGTGGGTCCTTTTGGTGGAAAAAAGATATTTAAAAATGCCAGGGATATAACTGCGGTTTTAGATACCATTCAACAAAAGCAGTACCTTTTCATCTCTCGAGGCGACCTGTCCGGAACCCATAAAAAAGAGATGATCCTGTGGGAAAAACTAAATTCTCCAATAAAAAAAACCAAAAAATGGTATCTTGAAACCGGCATGGGGATGGGAAAAACTCTGATCATGGCCTATGAGAAAAACGCCTATACCCTTAGCGATGAAGGAACTTTCCTCAATTTCAAACATAAATTCAAAAACTTTGGACAGGTTTTTTTCGGCAAAAAAGAGATGCACAATCTTTACAGTTTAATTATAGTTAATCCGGCGAAAATCCCCCAGGTAAAAGTCAACCAGGCCTTAACTTTTCGCCAATGGATAATTGGTAAAAAAGCCCAAAGTTTGATAAAAAATTATACCAAAAAGGGAAAGAGATGTTTTTTCCCATTACATATGAAATAGACCAATAATATCTCCACGGCATAACCGTTGGACCAACCTCAGGTTATTAAAGTTGAACCATATATTAAATGGATTCACCAGTGCTTTTGAATTGTTGTTATCTTTTGACCCATATATTTATGGGATCATTTTGCTTACTTTAAAGGTCTCTTTTTCAGCTATTATTATCTCCAGCCTAATAGGTTTACCTATGGGATTATGGCTATCAATTTCTAAATTTCCAGGCCGTTTGATGGTCATCACTTTGTTCAACACCCTGTTAGGACTTCCAACTGTAATCATTGGGCTGGTACTTTATTCCCTTTTTTCCAGAAGCGGCCCGCTGGGTTTTTTAAATCTCTTGTTTACTCCGGAAGCCATACTGATCGGTCAAATAATCCTGGCCTTACCTATCTTGATCGCTCTAACCATATCCACCTCGGAAAAACTGGATTATCGTATCATAGAGACCGCCAAATCGTTGGGAGCCTCAAAATTTCAGACCATGAGGCTCCTATTTAGAGAGGGAAAAATCGCTTTTATTACCGTTATGATGACTGCTTTTGGCCGGGTATTGACTGAATTGGGCTCAGCTATTATGGTTGGAGGCAACATCAAAGGATATACCAGAACCATGGCTACCACTATAACTCTGGAAACTTCCAAAGGAGAGATTGGAAAAAGTATTGCCTTAGGGATTATTCTGCTTTTGGCCAGTCTGCTTATTAACCTGATTATTAATTTGATATACCTTCGACAACAACTATTTTATGGAAAAAAACGAGTTGACCCTGTATAAAATCAAAAACTTAACTTTCTCGTACAACGGCGGCAGACCGGCTTTAAGTATTGATGAACTGTCCATCAATGAAAGTGGCGTTACCTGTTTTATCGGCCCCAATGGCTCTGGTAAAACCACTTTACTCAAAATATTGGCTGGTTTATTGCCGGCCCAAAAGGGTACCATCAATTTTCCTCAAAAGAAAAC
This sequence comes from uncultured Myxococcia bacterium, assembly GCA_964617105.1. Taxonomy (GTDB): domain Bacteria; phylum CAZTWC01; class CAZTWC01; order CAZTWC01; family CAZTWC01; genus CAZTWC01. The sequence continues at coordinate 551 of CAZTWC010000353.1, read as the reverse complement.
CGGGTTCACTTTGCAACATCCATATCTATTTGATACCTCGGTTTATGAAAATATCAAAATAGGATTGTCCATTAACAGATTTAAGCGGCTGGAGGCTAAAAAACAAACTGAAAAGGTAATAGAACAATTCGGTTTGCAGCCTATTAATAATAGAAAAGGCAAGACTCTATCATCCGGAGAGATAAAACTTGTGGATCTGGCCAGAATATTTGCCCTGGACCCTGATATCTTTCTTTTGGATGAACCTTTAGCCGGAGTGGATCAAAAAAATCGGCTTTTAATCATGGATATTTTTAAAAAAATCTCTGCTGAAACTACCAGGAGTGGAGGGAAAAAAATAATTATCGCTTCACACGACCAGGAATTTTTAGAGCAGATAAGTCAAGATTTTTACTGCCTGGATAATGGTATTATTAACCATAAAAAACTATCTGGGAATTCGAAATTATAGCCATGGCGTGCTCCATGGCATATTACGAATTTTTACTGAATTTTGGGAGAACAAACCATGTTCAAACACTTTATCAGCGCAATAACTCTGTCTATTTGCC
>CAZTWC010000352.1:0-3577 GCA_964617105.1 uncultured Myxococcia bacterium | reverse complement strand
ACTAACCAGGTTATAATTCTCCTGTAGATCAGTAGCATTTTCCAGCACCAGGTCGAAAACTACGGTACACTTCTCTTTATCTTGGCCAACTATCCGTAAATCATGAAAAGCGGTGATCCGTTTATCAGCAGCCACTATCTCTTCCATGGCCTTATGGATCTTCTGGTAATAGGGATGACCGGTATTTAACGGGTCGATGTGCACCGTCACCGCCCCTCCCATTACCTGGGAGATCAATACCTCCACTTTTTCGGAGATATCATGCAAATTGGCCGGCGTATCGCTATCAGAAACTTCAATATGCAGTGAAATAATATTAGTAAAACCGTATTTGTGAACAATAATATCGTGTACCCCGATCACACCCTCCTGAGATTTGGCCAATTTCTCTATCTCTTTTAGCATTTCCAGGGAAGGTGCTTCTCCCAGTAAGGGATCAATTGCTTCTTTGGCGATAGTGTAAGCAGAATAAAATATAATCGCAGAAACTAGCCCTCCCATAACTCCATCAACCCAAAAAAAGCCCCAACGGGACGCCACCATGGAGATAACCACCAAGGCGGTGGCAAATACATCGCTGCGGTGGTGCAAGGCATCGGCCATCAAGGCTTTGGAGTCTATCATCTCTCCCAGCACAAAAGCGAAACGAGACATTAACTCTTTGACCAGAATGGTCAAGGTAATAATTATGATAGCCCCAAAACCAGCGGTTGATTCATGGGGATTGAACAGGCTGCTAACCGATTGTTGCAACAATTCAAAACCAGCCACAAAGAGTAATACTGCCACTATCAATGTAGCTATCGACTCCATTCTTCCATGGCCAAAAGGATGTTCCTTATCAGAGGGCTTTTTGGCTATTTTAAAGCCCAAAATTATCACTATTGAAGTGGCTGAATCTGACAAAGTATGCACTGCATCGGCAATAAGAGCAATGCTGTTAATGGAGAGGCCCACCATAATTTTAATGATAAACAATATAGTATTGCCGATAATGCTTATCCAGCCCTCTAAGGAGCCATAACGGGCTCTTACCACCAAGTTGCCAGTATCCTGATAATCCCTGATATATCTCTTAACTAGCCAGTTGGTAAACCTGTTCATCTTTTACAATTCTCCTGTTTAGGGCATATTGATGACGATCGTAAATAATAATTTAATATACACTGATATAATTATCAAGTTCCCATTGATGAACCCGGGAGGTGTATTGCCGCCACTCCTCTATTTTAGAAGTAAAAAAATGGTTGTAGATATGTTCACCCAGAGCCGAACGCACCACCTTATCACTTTTTAAGGCCTCCAACGCCTTTAGCAGGTTTTCCGGTATAGCATCGATTTTTAAACGCCTCTTCTCCCGGTGACTCATGGTAAAGATGTTTTTATTTACCGGAGGCGGCGGCGTGCTGCCTTTTTCTACGCCGTCCAGGCCTGACCTTAGCATTACCGCCAAGGCCAAATAGGGATTGGAAGAGGGGTCAGGCAACCTGACCTCAATACGGGTACCGCTACCCCGCCGAGCCGGGACCCGTATTAAGGGTGAACGATTTTTCTCAGACCAGGCTATGTTTACCGGCGCCTCATAGCCGGGCTTCAAGCGTTTATAGGAGTTGACCAGCGGGTTGGTAATAGCCACAAAGGCCTTGGCATGGGCCAGAATACCAGCCACATAACTCAAGGCTACCTGGCTTAACTGCATCTCAGCATGCTGGTCAAAAAAGACGTTTTCCCCATTTTCAGCAAACAGACTCTGGTGACAGTGCATACCTGAACCATTGCTGCCATATATGGGTTTGGGAATAAAAGTAGCATGCAAACCATAATCAGCGGCCACCTTTTTTACTATGTATTTAAAGGTGGTCATATTGTCGGCCGCTTTCAAAGCATCTTCATACCTAAAATCTATTTCATGCTGCCCTTCAGCCACTTCGTGATGAGATGCCTCCACTTCAAACTCCAGGGCCTGCAAAGCATGAACAATATCGCGGCGGGCATTATCCCCTAAATCGACGGGCGCCATATCAAAATATCCAGCTACATCGTGGGTCTTTAAGGTAACAACTCCGCGTTCATCTTTCATAAACAGAAAAAACTCCAACTCTGGACCAACCATCATCTCATATCCCAACTCCTTGCCCTGTTCAATCACCTTTTTCAGCGCCATACGGGGACACCCTGCAAAGGGGCTGCCGTCAGTGTTATAAATATCACAGATTATTCGGGCTATCTTGCCCTGTTGGTCGGTCCAGGGAAAGATGCGGAAACTGCGATTATCGGGCAGTAAAATCATGTCCGACTCTTCGATGCGGGTAAAACCTTCAATCGAGGAGCCATCGAACATAATTTCGCCATTAAGCGCCTTTTTAAACTGAGAAGAGGGGAGTTCCACAACTTTATTTATCCCAAATATATCGATAAACTGCATCTGTAGAAAATCTACTTTTTCCTCTTTGAGAATCTTTAAAATATCGGTGGATGTTTTCATATAAATTATCTCCCTGAAAATTAACAAATCATTAAAACCAACCTACCGTCACCACCATCTATTGTCAAGACCAATCTACCCAGGATGCATTTTAATTTGCACAAACTGCAACTTTCATCAAAGGTTTGCCCCAAATTATTCGGCGACATCTGTCAGTCATGCAGTTTTTCAGCAGCAGCCCAGACGCGCCACACTCACTCAATCATGCCAGTTTTCCTGAACCTGGCCGGGCTAATGCGGAAATTAAACTCTGGAATAGGGGGTGGTGGAAATATTGTTTGCAAATTCTTTCCTATTATATTAAAAACAATTATTAGACTGCACAAATTATACTTTTGTAACCGTTCACGTGGTATGAAAAAAAGTTAAAAAATAGTGGCCGAAATGTGAATAAGTGGCAACTATGTTTTTCAAATTGAGTTATATAATAGGAGATGAAACTGTTCAACTCCTTACAACGCCTTTTTACGAGGGCTAAACGTACTCAATCTGTTTGCAAAGAGGATGATCCTCTTATCACAATTCGTCTTTCTGAATTGACTGCCTATAAGTCTGAAATTGCTGCGCTAAAAGCCACAATTGAAGAGATGAAAGTCACAATTTCAGATTTACAAGAAAAACTGGGGACAAATTCTAAGAATTCTTCCACGCCGCCGTCAAGCGATGCACCAGGAGACAATCCAAAGAAACCGAAGAAGAAAGGCGGTCGTAAAAGAGGTGCTCAGTACGGACATAAGGGCAAAGGCAGAAAATTATTACCAACAGAGGAATGTGATAAAGTAATACCGTATTATCCACAAGAAGAATGTGACTGTGGAGGCCAGGTAGAAGTTAAATCAGAGCCAGGAGAGAGAAGGCAAGTCATTGAATTACCCAAAGAGATCAAAGCAATAGTTACAGAGCATCAGATATTTTCTGGGAAGTGTAGTTGTTGCGGTAAAAAGCATCGAGGAGAATTGCCGTCGGATATGCCGTCAGGTTTCCTTGGCCCCCGCATATTGGCATTAACCGCTATATTGTCAGGCAAATATCATTTGAGAGCCAATCGACATGTCCAGGATCCCAAGAGTAATCAATAGTTGTAGATAGGCA
>CAZTWC010000351.1:0-3648 GCA_964617105.1 uncultured Myxococcia bacterium | reverse complement strand
AAATCAGCCCCCGCCCGTTTTATGGCGGTCAAGGTTTCTAACACCACTTTTTTTTCATCTATCCAACCCAGTTTGGCCGCCGCTTTAATCATCGAGTATTCTCCGCTGACATTATAGGCGGCCAGCGGATAATCAAACTCATCTCTTATTCTGCTTATTACATCTAAATAGGCTAGAGCAGGCTTTACCATAACTACATCTGCCCCCTCTCCTATATCCAGGTCAACTTCCCTGACAGCCTCGAGCACATTGGCAGGATCCATCTGGTAGCCCTGGCGATCAGAAAATTGTGGGGCGCTATCCGCCGCTTCTCTAAAAGGTCCGTAGTAGGCGGAACAGTATTTTGCTGCATAAGATATGATAGGAACCTGACCAAAATCGTTTTCATCCAGATTATCTCTTATATAACCAATGCGCCCATCCATCATGTCAGAAGGGGCCACCGCATCGGCGCCACATTGAGCATGAGAAAGCGCAGTTTTGGCTAAAAGTTCCAGGGTGGCGTCATTGTCAACTTCCTGACCTCGGATAAAACCACAGTGACCATGATCAGTATATTCACAAAGACAGACATCGGTTATTACCAGCAAATTGGGCACTTCTTTTTTTATCGCTCTAACCGCGCGCTGGATAACACCCTTGTGATGATAAGCACCACTTCCTACAGAATCTTTTGTGTCGGGGATTCCAAACAGAATTACTCCCGGGATACCGACTTTGGCTACCTGTTGGCAGACCTTAACAGCCTGGTCAATAGAGAGGCGGTATTGTCCGGGCATAGCCTTTATCTCTACCTGTTTTTTTTTCCCCTCTATAATAAAAAGAGGATAAATAAAGTCACTGACGCTCAAGTTGGTTTCGCGGATCAATCGCCGGAAATTCTGATTGCGGCGCAACCGCCGAGGCCGGTATTCTGGAAATTCCATCTTTTTATCTCCCTCACAAAGGTCCGGTTCTTAAGCGGATGTGACCTGCTGTTAAATTTTTTTAGTCAGAGCTTGATCACGGTTAAAAAAATGGTTAAAATTAACCTGATATCGATTTCAGGTAACCAGCAACAGATACTTTATCATTCAAGCAATTCGGTGCATAAAAGATGATATCAAATGCGTATTGGGTTATTTTAATAAAATGTATAATTTTTTGCAATATAAAAATTAAAATCTTATCTACAGGTTCTTCACATGAAATACCATCTTATTTTAATTCCTCTCCTCCTGATGGCGGTAATCAATGGTAACAACGGGTTGGCAGCAGAAAAGACCACCGAAATGTTTTCCAGAGCCAACCAGGCTTTTTTAGACAATGACTATCAGAAAGCTGCCCAAGAATACCTCTCCCTGCTAAAACTGGGTTTTATAAACCCAGATCTGCATTACAATCTGGCCAACTCCTATTACCAAATGGACCAACTGGGAAAGGCGCGGCTGCATTTGGAAAAAGCCTTAAAAATTTCACCGGGCCACAAAATGGCCAAAGAGAATATTGACTTTATCCTGTCCAAACTATCTCGAAAAAAAAATTGGCAATTACTGACCAGACATAACGGCGGCTTTTCCGCCCTGATGCAGATGATAGAATCAATTGATATGAACCTACTGGCCGCTATTTTTTTATTGTTGAACGGGTTGCTTTGGATTTCTATGCTAATTTTAAAAATCGGCCACATCAAAATCATCTACCTGGCTAAACGGGTGGCCATCCCCTTGGCAATCATGGCTTTCTTAGTCGCAATACCCTTTGCGGCTAAAATTTACGCGGTGGAAAAAATGGATTACGGGATCATTATTACTGAGGACTGCCAGGTGAAAGAAGGTCCAGATAAAAAATTTACTCCCACTTTCAAAGGGATAAAGGGATTGAAAGTAAGGGTACTCTCCCAAGAGAATAAATGGTTTAAAATCAAGACCCCCAGCGGGTTAGAAGGATGGCTACCAAACAATTTGGTAGAGATTATTTAAATTCACTTTATCTCCAAAATAATGACTCTATTTTTTAACAACTTTGGCGGCCAATTGGTAATAACCTCCTCGGTTTTTTCCCCTTTTCCCTACATTCAACACGGATTTACGGTTGGTAAAATAAAAGATCTTCCCGCATTACCACATCAAGAGCCAGATGAACAAACAGTAAATTTACTGTTTCCCCAGCGTATGTCGTCCTAAAACAGGTTCATGGCGTCAACTGTATCCAGATTGAGACCAACGCCAAAAACTTGGATAATGATTTGAGTGAAGATTTAAGCAAGTATCAGCAATGTAACGCCGATGCAGTTATGAGCGACATACCGGGACTGTTGGCGGCAGTAACCACCGCCGATTGCGTACCGGTCCTATTGGCAAGCAACAAGAAAAGTGGTGTAGCGGCAATCCATGCCGGTTGGAGAGGAACACTAGAGGGCATCACCTCTAAAACGCTGAAAACCTTTTTGAAAAAATACCAACTTGAACCTGGAAATATCTATGCTGCTATCGGTCCTTCAATATGCGATAACTGTTACCGGGTAGGCCCGGAGGTTTACCATCTTTTCAATAAGAAATTCAACCTTCTTCAAGACCAAGAAGAGGGCGCAGAGAACCAAAAATATTATCTCAATTTAGCCTCTATTAATTACTGGCAATTATTAAAGGCCGGTGTGCCAGCCAGCCATATTGACTTGTTGCCTCTATGCACCCGATGTCTTCAGGATTACTTTTTCTCATACCGTGGTGATGGCAAATTATTGGGCCGACAGTTCAACTTTATCGGGATTAATAGATATTGGGGCTAAAAATTCATGAACTCCCAAAAAACCATGAAACTCATACCCGGGGCAAAATAAGCTTTGGGGCTTATATGAAACAGTAGATCCAGGGTCAATTCCATACCAAAACCAACGTTGTCCTCTACCGGGAAGGTAATTCCGCCGCCGCCCTTGGGGCAGAGCAAAAAATTGAAAATGCCCCTTCCTTTCAAAAAAATAGTTGAAACGTTGCCGCGTAAGTAAGGGATGATTGGCAAAGAAAGATTGGCAAAACGATATCGGACCCCACTACCCAAATCAAGGCCGATACTATGAGAGGTCATGGCCAGAAAACCGCTCATCTCCATTAACATCTTACCTTTTAGCGGAATATTATAATCTCCTCCCACTTCAAACAGGGCAAAGGATGAATCATCCGCGCTGAAAAGGCCGCCTAATTTGATATCCAGAGGAACGCCGCTGTATTTATACTTGCTCTTTTGAGCGTAAACAGCTGTTACGGGAGCCGCAGTTAAAAAAAGAAGCCAAATTGCCAATAGTATTCGATAAATCATAATCAATAATACTTATAATTAGGTTACTGAAATGGATACTTATTAAATATCTCTGTCTGAATATTCATCTTTTCCTGGAGATACTAATAGAATTTCAACTATAATTCAAGACAGAACTCACAGAACATTTCTACTATTGACAATATAAATCATTCTCGTATAATGGAATAAATTAAAATGTAATTTTTGTGACCCTATTTTTAAAAAACCCTATGGAGGCTGGCTAAGTGTCTCGCATAACCATTACTAAAATTGGCTCTACCTTGCAAATCGGGGGAACTATTGACGAGCATGCTGATTTTTCCAGCCTGTTTTCCGGTGCGGAAGGAAACGTTCAAATCGATTTTGGAG
>CAZTWC010000350.1:0-3742 GCA_964617105.1 uncultured Myxococcia bacterium | reverse complement strand
GGTTTGGCCGGATCATTGCTAACGGTAACCTGAACATCAAAGTTGTTCCAATAGGAGCCAGGCTCGGCTGCTCTCAGTTTGATGGAAGGCTTGCCAGCAGCGTCATTCAGCACCAACTCAGCGTATTTAGCCTCCCCGATCCGCCAGGCATAGATGGTGGATGAACCAGCATCAAAGGCTTCCTCAATAGCCCTCAGCAGCGGCCCGCCCTTAAATATCAAATTGGCGTTGGTCTTGGCCTTGGCGCCAGAGAGCACATAGAGTTTACCCGGCACACCACCTTTGGCTGCCCCTATCTTGGCCTCTACATTGGCCAGGCCCATACCAGTCATTCCCAACCGGCCATCTTCATACTCTGCATATACATTGGGGACAATCTGCCGTTTCATTTTGCCCCCTCCTTGGTAGGAAGATCTTCTTTGGAACCGCCGGTGACAACAAATTTGTCACCAACATCGGACTGGTTTTTAATCCCCAGCCACCGGGTCATACCCTCGCACAACTCATCAATGGTCAGCATGGTGGAATCGGTCCAGTTATAAGCCTCTTTCAGGGCCGCAGCCAAAGGCCGGGCAATGTTCTGCTGTTTGGCCAACTCTAAAAAGGGCTGCCGGGTGATGGTGTCATCTTTTCTCTTTTTACTTGTCATTTTTATCACCTCCTGCATCACCTCTTTTATGATCTCTTGCATCACCGGCTACATCACTACCAGCATAACTGACCCTGACATTGTCAATGGTGTGTTCCACCTCTTTCTCCAGGTATTCCCTGTGAGTAAACTTGAAGGTCACAGAACGCCGGTATTTAAAAGGCTCAGAGTGAGTTACCACTCCCAAATCCATACTGCTGTCAAAACGAATGCCAACCACTTCCAGGTCAACGCCGGTTACAGGATCAACCAAAGAAGTTTTTTTATCGCCCTCGACTAACCCGATAAACACCTCTCCGATCCTCTTTTCAATCCGGTGGGCCTGTTCGGTGGCAGACTCATCTTCACTGCCATCCGCCTCTACCAAAAGCCGCAAATAGGTGGAGTGCTCGACTATTTTGCCACCTCCTGTTACTGTATTTGAAGGATCGCGGCGAACATAGTTCTGCCGACCGCAACCAAGCGGCGTCCGATCCCGCTGAATCTCGGTGATATAAATACAGGGATATCGTTTGTATTCATTGGCCATCTCATCGCTGTAGCAACGCACCCCCGCTATTTCCTGTTCGATTATGTTGGCAACAGCCCGCTTGAGTTTTAAAATCACTCTGTCACCACTCCTTGCTTTACCAATCTGTGCTATATCAATTCGTGCTTTTTCAATCCTTGTTCCACGGCCTGATGCTCACCCTATTTTGCGCTGTAAAAAGTCAGCCAGCCCGTCAAAAGCCTCATCAAAATATTTTTTCGCTTTCTTTTTACCAGCGATAAATGCCGGCTCTAAAAAGGGCTGCGCCCTCATCCCGGGATGATTACCCCGGCGCCGGGTGCCGTACTCAACATATTTGGCGTATTCAACATTGGTGCCCACCGAGCCCTCAGTCGGGCTTTTTACCTTGGGATTTATCGATGCTCTGAGCCGTCCAGTATCGACGGGACAGCGCTTTTTGGCCTCCGCCTCTATTTCCAGAACCGTCTTTTCCATCGCCTTTTTCAGTGCCTTTTCCAAATCTCTCCGGTATTGACGAAGCCCTTTGCCAAACTGTTCCAACGCTTTAATGTCAATGTTTACCCGTAAAAATTTATTCACGTTCACCACTCCCTTCTCTCTCGTCCCGTTTTAGATGGGCCTCCTGATAAGTCAAAGTGCCAAAAAAGTTATGCGGCACTATATCAGTCACCCGGTAATGGATACCGTGATGGTCAACAATGTCACCTTCCCGGATATCCACATCAGGAATAAAATGGATAAACAGATCATGGCCCGTGGTTTGGATATCCTCAGCCGACAAATGGACTACCTCAATGGGAAACTCGCCAATGTCATGGATCTCTTTTCTTCTTTTTCCGGCAAAAGTATCCCGGCCAATATAGACAGGCCGGAGTATTTTGGCTTTCTCGCCCGATGCCTCGATAATCGTCTGAACATCCGCTTTCACTTTTTCTCTGTCGCTTTTATTCAAAACCACCATTTGCTAAACAATCTCCCGCTTGTAAGAACCTGGTTTTACATCCAGGATAATTATGTCGTTCGATACCTGAGCCTGACTGTCTTGGGATGCTACGGTATTGAGGAGCCGCTGGTATTCTCCCAAAAGGACCTTCTCCAAATCCTGCCAATTGTTGGCTGTCCGGGTCACTGACTTATCTCCGCTTTTAAAGGAAACGGTCACATCATTGGCATACCTCTTTATCCGCACCAGATGGGCCAGGGCCTGCAGAAGCAACAACTCACGATGCAACGTGGCCATTTCTGGCTCGATTATGTCATTGGGCTGGTTCATCTCATTTTGGGAGTCATGGCTAACTACCTGATAAGAAGCCCCAACATCGGCGTTTATAACCGCCAGTGCCCTCATTATGGCCCGCTCGGTCACAGCCTCACTCAAAGAATCATCGCCGGCGTCCAGGCGCAGATCATCGATTATCTCTTTGATGGTCTCCCCTTTGATAGTCCCCATTTTCTCCTCTGGTGCTGTTGCTATTGCCATTACTATTACCTCTCCTGCGCCGGTTCCCAATCACATTACTTCTTATCATCCGCCTTTTTAGCGGGCGTGGTTTTCTGGCTGATTTTGACATAGCCCAAACTCTCCGCCCTCTCGATAGAATCGGTTATTTTCGCAACATCAATCTCCTGCAAGGGATTGAACTTCAAATCCTCACCATCTGTGGCCCTGGGAATAATTAAAATCGTGTCAGATAGATTTTTTACTTTCGGCATTGCGATAGCCCCCTTTTTTCGTTATGGCAGTATTTTAATTTTGGAAATAATATCAGGCCGGGTTATCCCCTGACCCACCTGCATCCACACCAGCCAGCCAATCCGAAATCTTTTTACCTCGTTGATGGTCTCTGATGTCAACTCCTCCCGGATGGGATACCGGCCGAACTCTTCGTTGGGCAAAACAAACACCTCGTCTTCCGGCATTACCGAAGAGAACAAGATCTCTGCGCCGCCATAGGCTTTAAACACCCCTTTTTGATTAAATTCCCGGTCGGTAACAGGGTCAAAATCCCACCCCTTGATATCGGTGCGTCGCTTGCCTCGCAGCACAATGGTCTTGACCTCCAACTCCTGGTCTTCCAAAATCGCCATCGCCTCGTTAAGGGCATTTTCAGTAAGTTTGCCGCCTGTGACAGTAATAGTGTTTTCCTTTGGCACTGCAGCGCTAATTACCCTGACTGTCCTTTTGTCTATCTTTTTACGAATCGCCGCCCCCGCCATCTTCTGGATTTCATTTAAGGAGATCATGTTGCCGTGCTTTAAATCATCCTTGTAAACCATGGGCATGGTGTGGACCTTGTAGGTGGGAAACCTGACTTTACGTTTTTTCAAATCAGACGCCATCGCCTGGCCGCTTTCATCAATCCAATAGGCTTTGACCATCGGCTTTTTAACATATAGAGGTTCTACTCCCGGGGCTAACTTGTGGCGGGTCAATAACCGTGAGGTAATCTCAGTGCGCTGAATCTCTGAAGCAATCGGCGGGCCGATGGCGGCGGCAATGGTGTTTAACCCCTCCGGTGTTTTCATGGCATCAACAATCAGCCTGGCCATCTCTTCGTCTGAATATTCATCTAATTTGGTAT
>CAZTWC010000349.1:0-3747 GCA_964617105.1 uncultured Myxococcia bacterium | reverse complement strand
AATCTCTTACGCTGGTTTCTGTTTGGCGGCGGTTTTTGCCTATTTCTACCTGCTCAGGGAGAGCGGCAACCAATACGGTATTGGCCTTTTTCTCTGCGGCGGTATTTTCGTTATCCTCTTTTTAATGGGCCGGGGAGAAGACCTGTGGTTTAATTTTCAATACAAGATGACTCTAATGGGTTATGTGGATGCTCAAGAAACCAGAATTTTGGCATCTACTGGCAGGGGAAATGGTATGTCCCTGTTTCGACACCCAGTGCCTGGTGCCGGTGTTTTAATGATTTTAACGGTGGTGGCCTACCTGGCGGTTACTATTTATAAATTTACCAAACTAAAAGCCCTGGGAATCAGGAAAGATATTTCTGGCTATACTACCAAAATGGCCCGTACCCTTACCTTGACGGCCTTTGCTTTTCATACCCTGTTTTTATTGTGGTTGCTCTATTTTATAACCAGTACCCAGGGGTTGTCTCTGGATGAAAAAGTTGTTTCCCAGTTCATGCCCAGGGGGATTTCCGGCCCCTGGCATTTCTCTATGCACTCTAATCCCTACGACCTGGTGCTGTTTTTGGTGCTGTGGGGCGTGATGGGATTTTACCTGCTGGTGGAGTTCAAACTGGACGTGCTGATAAAACGGCTTCCTGAATTGCAAACCTTAGATCTCTTTTCCTACCGGATGATCCTGGTGGCTTTTCCCCTTTTACTGCTGGTGATAGTAACTGGCGCTATTTGGGCTCACTATTCCTGGGGAAGATATTGGGGGTGGGATCCAAAAGAAACCTGGTCGCTAATAACCTGGACTATCTATGCTCTCTATTTACATACCAGAATAACCAGGGGATGGGTAGGGCGGCCTTCGGCCATAATTGCTGTGGTAGGGTTTTTAATGGTGATCTTTACCTACCTGGGGGTAAATTTGGGCCTTACTGGGAGCGGGCTTCATACCTACGGCTCGGAGTAGTACTTCGCTTATTCATGCCGCTTGATTTGTCATGCCGGCTTTTGGTTTTTTTCCAGCCACAAGGGCAAAAGATAATTTCACTCCAGCCGATATAAGTTTTTTGGCAAACCGGACAGATTTCTTTTTTCATGATTTATCCCCTAACCTCTGTGGTAGATTATAGAAAAATTTATTCCCACAAGGATTAATATGCAATTTTTTTGCCAAAAAACACATTATAGGTAAAAAAAAGGTAGGATTGCGACATAACATACTGAAATGACAAGTGATTATCCAGGCGGAATCATGCTCTCTTCCGGGCAATTTTAAGGCTGGAGTTATAACTAACTGGTAAATGTGGCAAAAAAATGACACTGGGTAGGAAAAAACAACCCTGTATCTCCCAGGGCGGTGTAATCCATTCCAAATTAGCAAATCGGATTTACCGCAACTTTTCAAACTGGTGTTTAATGGTTTTGGTTTTGCCTTTTTCCACTTTTAAGTTTACCCACCTCTTTTTTTTCATGGCCGGGTTGATAATTAGAAAACGGTAGTGACCTGGAGGCAGCATAACCCCTTTGGCAGGGGCTTCGACCAGTAATTTACCTTTTAGAAAGACCTGACCCCAGGGCCAGATATCAAAGTTGACCTGACCCATAGGTAAAATAGAACCCTTAGCTCCTGGCGCAGTTCGACTTTTTCCGATTTTTTTCCTTTGAAATAGTTGTGTTCCTGGCGAAATCTGGATTTCAGGTGGTAATCTAGTATTTTTAGACTCTACCGGTATAATTTCCTGGCCAGTAGTTTGTGGCTCTTTTTTTGGGGCAAGTGAAAAATGATGGAAGTTGATAGCCAGAGTTGCTGCAATCAATAATAACATGGCGGGGAGCAATTTTTTAAGCGGTAGGATTTTTTTGTCCTTTGAGTTTTTCGAGTCTGATTGAGAACTCTTCTCCATATCCACAGCCATGGACAAGGTTTCCCTGGCGGGTTCTGGCATTTGGGCTAGTTTGTTAATAAATATTGCCAGTTCACTATTATCGGGATAAAAACCCAGGGTGGTCATATTTTGACTGATATTGGTCTTGAATTCATCCATGCCCTGAAAGCGCATCTCTTTTTTGGGCGCCAGTGCTTTGGTGGTAACATTATCCCAAAGACTACCCAGGTCAGGATTGAAAGTTGATGGAGGATTTACAGACGGCGTTTGTACATGCTGCATCGCTTCGGCTCGAAAATTTGCCTGCACCGCTTTTTGGTTGGTCAGCATTTCCCAAAGCACCAGGCCCAATGAATAGATATCGCTGCGCATATCCATCTCTTCTCCTCGGGCTTGCTCTGGTGCCATATAAGAAATTTTTCCCCTCACCTGGCCGGTTTCAGTGTAAGAGGTGGAGAAAAAAGTTTTGGCAATGCCAAAATCGGTCACTTTGACCTCTCCGTGAAAAGAGATCAAAATATTTTGAGGACTGATATCACGATGGATAATGTTTAAAGGTTTGCCTTTCAGTTTTTTTTTGTGGGCGTAAGCCAGGCCGGCGGCTGCCTGGGCACAAATAAATGCAGCCAGGTGGGGCTCCAGTTTAATGCTCTGATTTCTGGTTAAATTCAATATACGGTTCAGATCCATCCCTTCTACGTATTCCATGGCAATATAATGATGATTGTCTATAGATCCGAAGTCAAATACCTGTGTGATATTGGAATGAACCAGAAGGGCGGCTATTTTTGCCTCCTGGATAAACATCTCCACAAATTGTCGATTTCGGTTAAGGTGAGGTAAGATTCTTTTTATGACCAACTCTTTTTCAAATCCCGATTCTCCCTGTACCCTGGCCAGAAAGACCTCCGCCATCCCTCCGGTGGCTAATAGTTTTTCCAGTTTATATTTACCAAATAACTCTGGCATAATTTTTTTTTTTAAGATGCTTAGAGCGCGTTTTTAATTTTGGACAGCATTTTTAAATTGTCTATCTGTTTAAATATCTCCAGCGCCTCTTGTAAATACAATCTCGACTTGGTTTTTAGATCTTTTTGCACCTTTTTTGGGGACGGTAGATGCCGCAACTCTTTCAGGGCGACAGCGTAAGAGTAATAGGTTTTACCCAATTCAATTTTTAATCCTAAATCCAGTAGCATTCTAATGCTCTTCTCAAAATATTCACTGCTGGTTTCCCACTCCTCCTGGTGAAAGAATAGTTCTCCCATGACCCGATAGACAATGGCTTCATACTCTCGGCTGCCGATTTTTAGGGCTATCTCCAGAGAAGTTTGACAAAAATTATTTGTTCGGTCGAGTTGACCAAGGGAGAGGAATACTTCTGCCAGTATCCGGTAGGGGTCGGGTAAAAATTGTCTGGCATTAATACTAAGGCAGATATCTATGGCACGTTCTAAAAAGGAGATGGCCTGGGGATGGTTACCCTGTTCGCAGTACACTTCACCTAAATTGTTATAGAGCGTAGCAATTCGGTAGTTATTGCCCAGCCGGATAAATAGTTCCAGGCTTTTATTATAATATTTTATGGCATTGGTAAAATTTCCCTGGTTGAAATAGATCAGGCCCAGGTTATTATAGTTCATGGCAATACCGTCAACATCACCTATCTGCTCTCTCATCTCCAGGCTTTGCTTATAATAATCAATGGCCCTTTTAAAGTTGCCGGTTAAATCGGAAATAATCCCCATATTGTTATAGCATTGGCTGATACCGTGAATATCCCCAATTTTTTTAAAGATTTCCAGGCTGCTGGAGTAGTAAGTCATGGCGGATTTAAAATCTCCGCGTAACCAATAAACTCTTCCCA
>CAZTWC010000348.1:0-3756 GCA_964617105.1 uncultured Myxococcia bacterium | reverse complement strand
CGATGAAGCAGGAACTAAGCCGTGTACAGATTTGTACACATTTTAGAGAACGGCATTAGTTTTTGATGCAAATAACTAAAAAAGAAACGATTTAGGCTGATAAAAAATGATATTTCCAGTATTATTTTCATGAAAATTAGCATGATAATTATTACCAAAATCCACTTTAGGCGGAGCCAAAATTGCCAACAATATTTCTTCTTTTTAGTCATAAACTCACCAAATACCAGAAGTTGGAATTGAGGGATAAATGGCAAATAACTGAATTTATTTATTTGCCTGAACAACTCCAAAAAGAGTTTTCCAACCTTGATCCCAACCCACCCTTTCCACGTAAAACTGTCGAAGCAGTTGTCATTTGGATAAAAGCACAGGCAAATAGAGGTGATTATGCATTAATCCAGGGAGACTTTGGTTTGGTGTTTTCTCTGGTAGATTGGTCGTTGAGAAATGGTTTGCAGCCAATTTATTCCACCTCTTATAGAACGTATAAGGAAAAATATGGTAAGGATGGCAGTATTGAAACATATCACCATTTCAAGCATGTTTGTTTTAGAAAATATAAAAGGTTGAAGGACATTATTGAGTGAAAGGAGCATTACACTAATGGCAAAATTATTTATTAGTTTTCTTGGCACAAATGACTATTTGCCCTGTAATTATGTCTTTGGCAAAAAAAAAGAGGAGAACGTTCGATTTGTGCAGGAAGCAATGGCAAAAATATTTTGTGGTAATTGGGGTCAGGATGACAGGATAGTTATTTTTCTTACCAAGAAGGCTAAGCAAATAAACTGGTTCGACAAAAAAACTGGCAGAACTGATGACTTTTCATCAAAAGGACAGCAGGGATTGCACAAATGCCTAAATAGTCTTAATTTTGATTGTTCTGTGAAGGGTGTCGATATTGTAGAAGGATATTCAGAAGAGGAGGTCTGGCAAATATTTGCAACTGTATTTGAGTCCGTGTGCGAAAAAGATGAGATAATCCTCGATATTACCCACGCTTTCCGTTCAATTCCCATGTTGGGTATGGTCTTATTAAATTATGCTAAATCTTTAAAAAATATTACTGTAGAAGGTATCTATTATGGGGCCTTTGAAAAACTTGGGACAAGGGCGGAAGTAGAAAAAAAACCAATGTCAGGACGGAACGCCAATATTTTAGATTTGACAGCATTTTCCAAACTTCAGGAGTGGAGTGTGGCGGCAGATAATTTTGTTAATCTTGGAAATGCCAACCGAATTGCCGAACTAACAAGAGATAAAATTAACCCCGTTTTATCAAAATCAAAGGGTGCAGATTCGCTGGCGAATAAAATGAAGGAATTTGCCAATCTGCTAATGGAGATCACCGGTCAATTTTCCTGTGTTCGCGGTAAAAATATTGTCGAGGGCAGAGAATTTTCCAGGATGAAAAGAATGCTCGAAGATATAAATAAACAGATCAAATCGGGTTCTTTTTCAATCAAACCTCTTGAGCCAATATTTAACAAAATAAAAGATAAGTTAGATGGATTCAAGGAAAATGAGGGATTTCAAAATGGCCTTAAAGCCGTGAGGTGGTGTGTCGAAAATAATCTAATTCAGCAGGGAATAACTCTTTTGCAGGAAATTATTATAAACAAGGTACTTGATGATTGTCAATTGGACTATAAAAAAGAATCCTATAGGAATATTGCCTCATCATGTTTTTCAATAATTTCAATGAATATTAGTCCCGAAAAATGGACTGGTGATGCTGGAAAACAAAAAGAGATAGCCAATAGAATTTTAGGTTACCTTAGAAATAACGATATTTTAGGCCTGAAAAAAGTTTTTACTACTCTTACTCCATTTAGAAATGACATAAATCACGCCGGTTTGAAAGAGTCTAGTCGTTATAAACCTCGTGATGCCAACAAATTTGCCCCAAAACTGGAAAATCTACTTGAACGTGTGGAAAAATATTGTCAGCAATAGTAATATTGTATTTTTCCAAAATCCTTTGATTCTGAAGCAGGGGCTGGGTTTGCCAACTGCAACAACTATCGCCAATATCATATCCCGGCAAAAATACTGTAAATTGAGCAAATTATCAATGGACACCCACCCCATAATCTGATAGAAATATTGATAAATCATATTTACACACTAACAAATTATCCATGGTGCAAAGATTATGACCGAGCAAACAACTATCTCAAAGAGTAAACTTTTACCGTCAACCAGGATTGCCCTGGCGGCTTTTCTGCACGATTTGGGCAAATTTGCCGAGCGAGCGCGTCTTGACTCGACCTTGGAAATCATTGAGAGTAACAAGCAACTCTACTGTAAACATCACAAAAAAAATGTTGATGATCGGGGCTGGTATTCCCATATTCATTCAGCTTACACAGCAATTGCCATTGATCTTATTGAAAGCCGTTTTCCAGATCTAAAGGGTGATAATATGTCGCCGTTTTCTGACTGGAAAAGCAAAGATGCCGATGATTCACTGATCAATGCTGCCGCCAGGCATCATAATCCCGACAGTTATTTGCAGTGGATTATTGCTACTGCCGATCGGGTGGCCTCTGGTTTTGACAGGGAGGAGTTTGATAAATACAACCAGGCACCAGATCATGTAAAAGGGGGTAAAAATCACTATACAACCCGCCTATACACGCTGATGGAAAAAATTTGGCTCGACAGAAAAAAAGAGCCTGGTGAGCAGCAAGATATCTACCGCTATCCACTGAAACCTCTCTCCCCGGAGTCAATTTTTCCGGTCGAAGTTGAGGAGTGCGAGGGTGATGATACCAAAGCCGCCCAGCAAGAGTACCGGGTTTTATGGGATAGTTTTTTTACCGCTCTGGAAAAGATACCCACATCCCATCAAAGAGATTTGACCCTGTGGCTTGATCATTTTGAAACCATTTGGGGTGTTTATACTCATGCTATCCCCTCTGCCACCGCTTTTGGGGTTCGACCCGATGTCTCACTTTATGACCATTCCCGGACCACTGCCGCTCTGGCCACTGCCCTGTGGCGTTATCACGATGATTGTGGCAATTTGGCTGAAGAGGTTGTCCCTGATATGCGCAATCGGGATGACTGGGGGCAAAAGAAGTTTTTACTGATTCAAGGTGATTTTTTCGGTATTCAGGATTTTATTTTTGCCAATGGCGGGCAAACCCAAAAAATGGCCGCTAAATTACTTCGCGGCCGCTCTTTCTATGTCTCTTTACTTACTGAATGTGCCGGACTAAAAGTGTTAGAGGAACTCGAATTGCCGCCAACCAGTCAGGTGATCAATGCTGCCGGCAAATTTTTGATTGTTGCCCCTAATACCAAACAGACAAAAGAAAAATTGCAGGTTATCCAAAAAAAACTAAACAATTGGTTCTTAAAATACAGTTGGGGTCAGTCTGGAATTGGTTTGGCCTGGCTGAGTGTTAGTTGTAACGATTTTTTGAAGTTGGATTCAGTTGAGGCAGGTAAAAACGGATATAAAAGGCCTTTCCAAAAAATAATGAAACAACTCTTTGAACAACTCGAGATCGTTAAACTTCAGCAAATGAATCTTTGCTCTGTCGATACCCCCTCAGTTTTTGATGATTACCTTGATGAAATTCATGAAAAAGGTGTTTGCCAGGTAGATGGTCGTTCACCGGCAAGACATGAAGTAAAAGGGATTTGTTGTGGCGATTTGGCCCGGGATCAGATTCAAATTGGTTATTGTTTGACCAGGTATCAACGATTGCTTATTACTCGTCAACCGCTGAATAACCAGACTCT
>CAZTWC010000347.1:2832-3758 GCA_964617105.1 uncultured Myxococcia bacterium | reverse complement strand
CAATTCTTATTTGAAGCAACTGGAGCCCTTTGTTGTTATCCATGTGATAATTGGCGCAGTTTTTGCCTTTTCATTGCTGTGGCTGCTGTTCAAGTGGTTCAAACACGTTTTTTATTTTGACGATTATGACAAAGAGTGGGTAAGACATTTTGGCGGCTATTTCTATACCCGCTCCAACAAAATGGAATTTCCTGTAGGCCGGTTTAACCCGGGGCAAAAAATGTTTTTCTGGTCTGTGTTTATTTCCGGAATGGTGCTGGCAATTACCGGAATTATGATTATTCGTGATAATACCTTTGGTTCAGATTACTCCAATCTGGCACATCTAATTCATTATATTTTTGCCTATATTTTATTAAACGGTGTTATTACCCATATTTATATTGCGTTGATAGCCAACCCCGGTTCCCTGAGGTCCATGCTTTCCGGTTATGTCCCAGAAGAATGGGCCAGGGCTCATCATTTATTGTGGTACAAAAGAGTCAAAAATGACGCTTTAGAGGAGATATGAAGTTTTCAACTTCTGCAGGTATATTTTTTTTATGAGGTTTTAAGGTTATGATTTTAGGAATAATTATTGGCATTATTATTGGTGTTGTGGTTTTAACCTTGTTGGTTCAATTTGGGATACTAAACCTGAAAGCCAAAGACCACTCTGCCATAAAACAGGTTTGTCAGAATATTAAAGGTGATTTTGACGTGGTTGAGTCCTCTTTTAAAGATGGATTCCAAAAAGGGAAAAATGGTTTTGACCTGGCTGGGAGCAGGAAAAAGGATGAAAATAAAAGATAGAATAAATAAGTTTTTACAGAAGGTTAACAAGATTACCGACAAAATGACGGACTCCTTAACCGACTCGAGCGTTTTGTTTATTAAAACTACCGGTAAAACTGTAGGCTATACTAATCGTGCCGCTATTGGGGCTA
>CAZTWC010000347.1:0-2822 GCA_964617105.1 uncultured Myxococcia bacterium | reverse complement strand
GTGCTGATGAGAAAACTGCGCTCCTTACTGGTGGATTTAAAGTTTCCAAAAAGCAAGAAGTAGAACAATGGGAAGTTGAAATAAAATTACTTGAAGAGCATCGTCAGGAAATCTTCGCTGAAATAGGTCTAAAACGGCAGAAATTTTCTTCAGATGAAGAAGCGCTGAAGGACGATCAAATAATCTCTATGGTTAATCAGGTAAGACAACTGAAATCAAAAATAACCAAGATCAAAACCTCCAGACAGAGGGGAAAAAAAAAAGATCCTGCCGACTGTGTCAATGGTTCCGAAAGTCTGAAGAAATTTATCCAAAAGACAGTACGTAAAGAAAAATTTCTCAATAAGGCGGATAAAGAACTCTTTTCCAAAGCAACTTTCGATATAATTGATCGGGATGAAAAAATCTGTTGCCAGGCTATCGCCGAACTGGGTAGGATAGGCGGTAATCGCGCTATTCCAATCCTACAGGAATCACTTAAATTTTATCATAGTAAACCTCTTGTTGCCGATATTCTAAATGCATTGATTCTGCTGGATGAAGTTGGTTCAGACGATATTTTCCGAAACTATATTAATGATTCATCCAGCCGGGTTCGAATTGCCGCACTAAAGGGGCTATACAAATTTGGCTCCGCCAACTGTGATGATGAGATGATCAGCCGCCTTAAGGACCCTAGCCGGGACGTTAGAAAAACGGCAATAACTTTATTAGGTTGGAAAAGGGTGAAAAAAGCTACTTCCGCTATTTTACAAGTAACTCAAAAGGATGTAGATCCGCAAATTAGATCTCAGGCTGTTACGGCTCTTGCCTCTATATGTGATCCCTCCACGGTTTTTCCGCTCATTAGGGAATTACCCACTGCAAATCCAGAATTGATGTTAAGTATTTTTCAGGCAGTTAAATGCATTACCGGTAAAACTATAGATTTTGATACTGGCCTGGAGCCCGGAGAAACCGCAAAAAAGGTAGAAGAATTAAAAAAATGGTGGCTTTATCGAAAAGATGATGATTTGGAATAGGAAGATAAGCATCTGACAAGGAAAATCAAATAGATACAAATGTTAAAGACTATTACTGATTAGGAATATTTATGAGTTTTTTTGACAATACTTTTAAGGCACTGGGAAAAACAACCGGCTATACTGTTTTGGGAATAGAATATAGCGCCGTACAAGTCGGCGAAGGGATAAAATACTCTGGCAAGTCAGCCGCTTACCTTGGACGCTGTATCGCTTATTCGGTGATAAGGCTTAAAGGAACTTTTGCCCAAAAAGAGAAAGTCAACGATTTTGCCCAATTAATTCGTCAAAGGCAACTTGAAGGGAACCTGACCCTGTTGAGTTCAAAAGAGATTAGACTTTATCTACAAGATACTCAGGCCGAATAAAAGGGGTTTAGCCAATGAACACATTAGCCCAATGGTTATGGAATCCGGTATTTTGCTTGATGTATCTGATATTGGGAGTTGTTTTTCTCTGGCTCACCAGACTGGTGGCCTGGCGGAAAAGTTTTCTGGCGTTAAAAATTGTTCTCAAAGATGACATCACTGATTACGATAAAAGGCTAGTTTCCCATAGAAAAGGTTTTTTTTCTTCCGTGGCGGCAACGGTAGGTATTGGCAACCTGGCTGGAGTGGGCACTGCGATTCACCTGGGTGGACCAGGGGCCCTGTTTTGGATGTGTGTATCAGCCCTGTTAGGAATGAGTTTCAGGATGATTGCCACCTATCTTTCCATTAAATACCGTCCCGCTGACACCAATTCCAATCTCTTTGCCACTCCCATGGTTTATTTGGAAAAACATATAAAACCAGGTTCCTGGCGCTGGCTTATTCCAACTGTGGCCGGGTTGATTCTGGCTAATGGAGTAATTCTGGGAAACGTAATTCAGTCAAATTCCGTATCTCATGCCTTGAATAATCGGTTTGACATTCCCGATATAATAACTGCCTTAGTAATAACGGCTGTGGTGGCAGCGGTAATTTTGGGGGGATTGAAAAGAATAGTGGAATTTTCCTCTGCCATCGCTCCCTGGATGATACTTCTCTATGTGGGTGCCGCATTGCTGATTTTGCTTTTTAATCCATTAAAAGCCATAGAATCTTTAGGAATGGTTATTTATTACGCATTTACTCCCTATGCCGCTGTGGGAGGTGTAGTGGGCTATTCCGTATTCCAGGCCATGCAGTTTGGCCTGTCGCGGGGAATATTTTCCCACAATTCCGGCACAGGTATCAGCCCTTTTTTACAGGGTTCCAATGAGGACCATCCGGCCAATGGGGCCATAATGTCAACTATAACTCCGGTGGTGGACACAGTGATTGTCTGCACTCTTACCGGACTGGTGATTTTATCGCTTTCACCCTGGCAGCAAAACACCGGTGCTTACCTGACCGCTCAGGCTTTTGAAAACGGACTGGGAATTTTGGGCCAGGTTATCTATACTGCCAGCCTAATAGTTTTTGCATTTACCACTATTGTTACCTACTCCTATTATACAGAACGCTGTTTCCTCTATCTGGGTGGAGAAAATCCCCGTTCTTTCCGCCTTTTTTTATTGGTCATGACCTTTATGGGACCGTTGGTTCCAGTGGCAGCCATATGGTCTTTCTGTGATATTTTAGTGGGCCTTTTACTGACCTTCCACCTCTTTCCGCTATTGTATATTTTTCTGATGAAATCAAAGATTATCCTTACAGACCTGGAAAATTCCGATACCAAAATAACTAAAAAGGAAACCCAAATAAATGAATATATCTGATGGTATAGAAACAAAATGGAAAACTTTTTTACGGGTAGAAGCCAAAAAGAGTTTTCGGG
>CAZTWC010000346.1:0-3761 GCA_964617105.1 uncultured Myxococcia bacterium | reverse complement strand
CAACTCCCTGGCGGCCAAGGAGGCGCAAGCCGGGTGGGATAGCCCAGATCGGCGTTTTATATGCGTGGATTCCCGTTTTAACCTAAATGATTATAAACAGGTTTACGCTTTGACTCCCAACGAGGAAGAGTTAGGCAATGCCTGTGCACGCAGTCTACACAGTAGTGAAGATGCGGCAAAAGCGGCGTCTGACCTTATGGCCAGAACCGATCCTGCCTATACTTTGCTTACCCGGGGCAGAAAGGGGATGATGCTTTTTCATGCTGATGGCACTGATTTATCCATCCCTATTTTCGGCAGTGATGAAGTCACCGATGTCACCGGCGCGGGCGATACGGTAGTTACCACTTTTTTACTATCTCTCTGTACTGGGCACACCATCTCCCAGGCGGCTTATATTGCCAATTATGCTGCCAGCCAGGTGGTAATGAAAGCAGGAGCGGCTACAGTAACAACCAAGGAGATTAAAAGAGCCATATTAGCTGATCAAGCATAGGAGGATATTGGTAGATATGGGACTGGATAAATTCAAAACTTTGCCCCAATTAAAAGATATACTTGAAACTGAGCGAAAAAAAGGGAAAAAGATTGCCCTGGCCAATGGCGTATTCGATCTTTTACATGTGGGACATATCAGATATCTGGCCGGGGCCAGAGAACTGGCCGACCTCTTGGTGGTGGCGGTAAACAGTGATAATTCAACTCGCCGTAACAAGGGAGAGGGAAGACCGGTGGTTCCGGAAACGGAGCGGATAGAACTCTTATCCTCTTTGGAGATGGTGGATTACTTGACCCTATTTAATGAAAATACCGTAGAGAGGGTGATAAAAATTTTGCGGCCCGATTTCCAGGTCAAGGGCACCGATTATCGGGAAGACACGGTGCCTGAGGCGCCAATAGTTGAAAAATACGGTGGGCAGGTAAGAATTGCCGGTGATCCCAAAGATCACTCTTCCACTGAGATTTTGGAGATGATTGCGCAGATGGAAAAAAAAGATAATGGGTAAAATAACAGTTCCAAATCCCAAAAAATATTTTGCCAGCATATTAACTGGAGAAGAAGAACTATTTGAACCGGTTTTTCAAATGCTGGAAGAGATTATCGGTCCCAGGGAAACAGTTAGTCCTCTATGGGATTTTGATTACACCACCTATTATGAAAAAGAGCTTGGCGCCAATTTAAAGAGAAAGTTTGTGATTTTTCAGCCTTTACTGCCCACCGATTTTTTAGTGGAGACCAAGATTAAGACCAATGATTTAGAAGAGAAATGGGCTGAGAGTAATGGCTGCCGGCGGCTGAACATTGACCCTGGCTATTTTTGTCTGGAGAATTTAATTTTAGCCACCAGTAAAAATTTTACTCACCGGATACACCTTGGCAAGGGGATATTCGCTGACTTAACTCTGATCTACACTAAGGGGGATTACCAACCCAACCCCTGGACTTTTCGCGATTATTCGGAACCGAAAGTGAGAGATTTTTTTAAACAGGCCCGTTCAGGGTTTCATGCTCAACTAAAGGAGCAGATATGATCAACAGCATGACCGGTTTTGGCCGCTCGCAAAAACTTATTGACCAGACAGAATATACTTTGATGATAAAATCGGTAAACCACCGCTATTTGGATATTCGTTGCCGGCTGCCGTTGAATCTGCAACCAGTAGAGATAAAATTCATTCAGGCTGTCAAAGAGAAAATATCCCGGGGCCGGATAGATATTTTTCTCAATCTCAGTACCAATTCTCCCAAAAAAAGTAATCCTGTCCTTAATAAAGAGATGGCCGGGCAATATTTGCAAATTATCTCGCAATTGTCTGATGTAATGGTGAATAAAGGATTTGGGCATAGAGGAGAATGTCCTGGTCACGGTAAAAATCGGGAACGTATTCCAGGTCCTATCGATCTAATGCATCTGGAAGGGGTTTTGCAATATGAGGAACCAGAGAGTTCCAATTTGGATGGGCACTTAGTTAAACTGCTGGACCAGGCTTTAGTGCAAATAAAAGAATCTCGTCGCCGGGAAGGTGAACTCTTGTCAAAAGATTTTAAATTTCATCTACAAGAGATGAAAGAGAAGGTGGGGCAAATTATTGGTATGGCTCAAAGTTTTGAACAAGAGGCCGCTAAAAAAGTCAGAACCACTTTGGAAAAGTTTAATCTTCCGGCCATAGATCAGGACCGGCTGATGCAGGAGGTGGCGCATCTGGTGTCGCGAACCGATATAAATGAAGAGGTGGTTCGACTGGAGAGTCACCTGCAGCAGTTTGAAGATACCTTGAATATCAATGGGCCCATGGGCAAGAAACTAGATTTTATTATCCAGGAGATGGTAAGAGAGGCCAATACCATTGGAGCCAAGACCGACCAGTTGCCGGTAAAAAATATCCTGTTTGAGATTAAGGTGTTGCTGGAAAAGTTGCGGGAACAGGGACAAAATGTTGAATGAGGGAAAAATGGATCAAACCCAGGATAAAAATAAAGACTTTGATTTGACCGGACTTAAATTGCCTAAACATGTGGCCATCATAATGGATGGCAACGGCAGGTGGGCTAAGAAACGAGGACTTCCACGAACAGAAGGACATAGGCGTGGTGGGGAAGTGGTGCGGGATATAGTACGGGCGGCCAGGGAGTGGGGGATCAAGAATTTGACATTGTATGCTTTTTCAGAGGAAAACTGGGCTCGTTCTCCCAAGGAGGTGGCTACTCTAATGGAGTTGCTGCACCGCTATATACTGGAGGAACGGAAGGAGATAATGGAGAACCAAATTCAGTTGCGAACCGCTGGATTTATCGAAAAACTACCCTCTTTTGTCTTACCATTGTTAAAAAGGCTGTTAAAGGATTCTCTGCTCAATCAAAAAATGGTGTTAACCCTGGCCCTCAGTTACGGCTCCCGCCAGGAATTAGTTCGGGCCGTTAAAAATATTGCTGAGTTAGCCCGAAAAGGAAAGATCAAACCCCAGAATATTGATGAAAATATCATCAATGAACAACTTTTTACCGCTGGATTGCCTGACCCGGACATAATTATCAGAACCAGTGGAGAAAAGCGGTTGAGCAACTTCATGTTGTGGCAGGCGGCTTATTCTGAGTTTTATTTCACCTCGGAGTTGTGGCCCGATTTCAACCGCCAACTGTTATATCAGGCGTTATTAGATTATTCCAATCGCTGCCGCCGCTTTGGAAAGGAGGAGTAAGGTTTTGCTGAAACAGAGAATCATCAGTGCCGTAGTTATTTTGCCGGGCATCCTTTTACTCATCCACCTGGGTGGTATATTTACTACTATGCTGGCGGCCATTGCCATGGGCATCTGCTTGTGGGAATTTTTTTCCATGGCCAAAACTTTTAAACTTCAGTGGCTGAAAGTTTTTTTTATTGTTGTGGGGATTATATTGGGAATAGTTTTCAGCCGCCCTTATATGGAACCATATTACCTTGCGGTAATATTGGGGATGTTGTTGCTGGTAATGACTCTATTCATGCTTTTAGACCAGGAGATAGATGGGGCTATTTCCCGGGCGGCTTTGACTTTCATGTCTCTTTTTTATGTGGCCTTCCTACTGAGTTTTGTGGTTCGGCTGAGAGAGTTGGAGCATGGAAATTTGCTGGTCTATTTGAGTTTTATCCTGGTATGGGGAAATGATACCTGCGCCTATTTTAGCGGCAGATCTTTGGGAAAACACAAGATATTTCCCCGAGTAAGTCCGGGTAAGAGTTGGGAAGGGGCGATTGGTGGTCTGTTCGGCAGTTTTTTAG
>CAZTWC010000345.1:0-3767 GCA_964617105.1 uncultured Myxococcia bacterium | reverse complement strand
AAATCTCCTCTGACGATACCCCCAGAAAGGTGGTGGTAGGTGCAAAGTCCTCAGCGGTTCCCAAGGCATTAATAATTACCACCGGCATCAATAAAACTGGTATTGTGGCTGGTATTACCGCTGCTATGGCTTCCATGAATGTAGATATTATGGATATCAGCCAGACTATTATCGGTGAGTTTTTCACCATGATCGTGGTGGCCAATCTCACAACCCTGTCTGAGAACAGTTTAAATTTCAAACGGTTCAAAGAGAATATTAAGCAAGTTTCAGGGCAAATAGGGGTAGAAACAGTAGTGATGCACGAAGATATCCTCCGAACTATGCACCGGGTATAGCAAAAGGCGAATTATCATTGGCAAGGGTCAAATGATTGAGAAATTTTAAATACCAATAAGTTAGGATGTGAGGATGTATTGGGCCGAAGATGAAGTAACTCAAACTTTACGTATGATCGAGTCAGAGAATCTCGATATCCGCACCGTGACCATGGGAATCTCTTTGCGGGATACCGCCTCCAGGGATGTAAATCAAACTGCGGAACTTATATATAATAAGATAACTAATTACGGCAGCCGGTTACTCTCCTGCGCTACTGAAGTGGAGGAGGAGTTTGCTATCCCTATAGTTAATAAAAGGGTGGCCGTTACTCCGGTGGCGATTGTGGCCGAAAGTTGTCTTACCGATGATTATACTCCTATTGGATTGGCTTTGGATAAGGCGGCGAAAGATATCAAAGTTGATTATATCGGAGGCTTTTCAGCCCTGGTGCATAAAGGATTTACTCCGGGTGATTTGAAACTGATCCACTCTATTGCAGAGGTTTTACCTATAACCGAACGGGTTTGTGCTTCGGTAAACCTGGCCTCCACCCTTGCCGGCATCAACATGGACGCTGTCCGAATTATGGGAGAGGTTATTAAGAGGGTGGCCAATAAAACCGCTGACCGGGGTTCGATAGGTTGTGCCCGACTGGTGTGTTTTGCCAACATGCCCGAAGATAATCCATTTATTGCCGGAGCCAACCACGGCGTGGGGGAATCGGAATGTGTAATCAATGTTGGAGTCAGTGGACCGGGGGTAGTGCTCTCCGCGATAAACCGTATGAAAAAATATAATCCCGACTTTACTTTCAGTGATTTGGTGGGGGTGATAAAACGGATGGCTTTCAAAATAACCAGGGCCGGTGAACTTATTGGTCGAGAGGTGGCCAGAAGATTGGGAGCGCCGGTGCGTTTCGGTATAGTTGACCTGTCCCTGGCGCCAACTCCTGCGGTGGGTGACAGTGTTGCCAATATCCTGGAAGCAATGGGATTGGAATCGGTGGGAATTCCTGGCACCACCGCTGCTCTCTCTCTTTTAACCGACGCGGTTAAAAAGGGTGGGGCTATGGCTTCATCTCATATCGGTGGTCTAAGCGGTGCTTTTATACCGGTAAGTGAAGACGGGGGGATGATCGAGGCGGTAAAGAATAAAAGCCTGAGTCTGGAGAAATTGGAGGCTATGACTGCTGTATGTTCGGTGGGACTGGACATGGTGGCTATCCCGGGAGATACGCCGGCCACTACAGTTTCAGCAATTTTAGCAGATGAGATATCGATTGGGGTGGTAAATAACAAGACTACCGCTGTAAGAATAATTCCTATTATTGGTAAAAGCGTGGGCCAGTCAGTGGACTATGGAGGTTTGCTGGGTGAAGCACCGGTTATGGCGGTGAGCCAAAAGGATTGCTCTCCGTTCATCAATATCAAAGGCCGCATTCCTGCCCCTTTGACCAGCATGAGAAATTGATAACATTTCATTAATTATCATTCAGTAAAAATAAGCAAAAAGCGGGAGGAGGCTCTCCAATGGAAAAATACCATCAAGGTTCAAAGGGTCTGACCGATGTTCCTGGAGTCAAGGTAGGGCATTCCACCCAATCCGAGGCCGCCACGGGCTGCAGTGTTGTCCTATTTGATAAGCAGCCAGCACGGGCTGCGGGAATAACCGTTGGTATGGCCTCTTCTCACCGGCAGTGTTCTATTTTGGATCCCTTTCACTCGGTAGGTCAAATCGATTCTATATTTTTTACCGGAGGTAGCGCTTTTGGACTAGACGCTGCTGCCGGTGTGATGAAATATTTGCGGGAGAATAAGCGGGGATTTGCCACCCGGGCGGCGTTAATACCAACTGTGCCCACTGCTGCAATTTATGATCTAGGTATAGGCCGGTCCGATATCTGGCCCGATGCTCAAATGGGATACCAGGCCTGCCTGGATGCTTCGAATAAGAAGGTGGATCAGGGATCAATAGGCGCTGGAACCGGCGCCACCGTGGGCAAATTGATGGGGTATGAGCGAGCCATGAAAGGTGGAATCGGCAGTGCTAGTTTTTTGTTATCCAATGGTGCAGTAATAGCCGCTCTGGCAGTTGTCAATGCCTTTGGCGATGTGGTTGATCCGAATACTGGAAAAATAGTGGCTGGTCTTAGTCCGGAAATAGAGAGATCTGACTTTCCCGGAACTCTGGAAACCATGCTTCAGCAAGGATCGCAAATTTGGGGACAAAAAGAGGAACCCACCGGGGAAGGGGCGGAGAATACCACTTTGTTGCTATTACTTACCAACATAGAGTTGGAGCGGGTTCAGTTATTTAAAATGG
Source organism: uncultured Myxococcia bacterium (assembly GCA_964617105.1). Classification (GTDB taxonomy): domain Bacteria; phylum CAZTWC01; class CAZTWC01; order CAZTWC01; family CAZTWC01; genus CAZTWC01. The sequence goes on along the minus strand of CAZTWC010000345.1, from coordinate 1,124 downwards.
CCCATTTTATTACCAATGCCCTGTACGCCACTATAAAGCCAGCCGGAACTCCGGCTGACGGTGATTTAATTATAGCCGCCAGCCTGGGTGAAAAAAGTGTTGCTCCCCTTTTTGTTTCAGCTTTGGCCTGCCGGGTGGTGGAACAGGCAATTTTAAATGCTGTGAAATTGTCAAAACCTTGAAAGTTGGAGATATTATGCCGGTTATAAAGATATCAGAAGTTAAAGAGGGGATGGTGTTGGCAGATGACGTGTTAAACGAGCGCGGACAACTGTTGCTGCGCCAGGAAACCGAGTTGACAGCCAGAAGTTTAAAGATATTAAAGAGTTGGCGGGTAGGAAAGATTAATGTCCGGGGCAAGGAAACGTTGCCACAGAAATCGGAACAAGAGGTAAAAAAGGAGATTAGTGAGTATATTGCCAGTTTGGACCAAATTTTTAGTCAGCATAAAAAAGATGCTTTTATGTCCGAGTTGTTTAGGGTTTCGGTTAAGCAGTTTAAGGAATCAATAGCCGAATAAGGGCGACGATAGCAGCGCATCTGCGGACGCCGACGCAGGAGGTGATCCCTTTAGGGACGTTGCCCGAAATGATTTAATCCTTGACGTATTATTTCGATTTAGGAAATAGCAAATGAAACAAGAGTTAATAGACCTTTTGGAATCGATAGAAAGTTTGCCAACTTTGCCACATGTGGTAAGTAAAATAGCGGATATGGTCCAGGACCCTCGAGTATCTGCCTACGATGTGCAACGGGTTATCTCCCAGGATCAGTCTTTGACAGCCACCACCTTAAAATTGGCTAATTCAGCCTATTACGGTTTGACCAAAAGGGTAAAAACCGTAACTCAGGCGGTGGTGATTTTAGGCTTTGCAGCAGTGAAAAATATTGCCCTCACCGCTACAATTTTTAAAATGTTTTTCCACTCTAAGGGGGATCAAAAAGTAGTTTTTGATCGGGCCAAGTTATGGAAACATTCCATCGGCACGGCGGTAGCCGCCCGGGTAATAGCCAGGCAACAGTTGAAAAAGGATGGAGAAGAACTGTTTATTGCCGGTTTATTGCACGATGTGGGCAAGGTGGTAATGAGTGAGTATATACAAGATGATTTTCTAAAGGTTTTA
>CAZTWC010000344.1:0-3781 GCA_964617105.1 uncultured Myxococcia bacterium | reverse complement strand
CCCGGATCCAAACAAAAAATCCTTTTCTCTTTCTATCGGTTAGATTGATCGCTTTATCCATATTATTTTTTCCAATCGAAACTCTTGTCCATCTCCTCTAAAAATTTATAATCTGTGAGATCAATTTTAAGGGGAGTGATAGAAACGAATTTGTTGTGCAGCATCAAACAATCGCTCTCCTTGATGGGGATATACCCGTTTTCATCACCGCCAATCCAATAGTATTGGTTACCCCTGGGGTCCACCCGGCGGATAATTTCACCGCCATATTTTCGCCGGCCCATGCTGGTATAAACTACTTTTGTTTCCAAAGGGTCCACTTCGGCTGGCACATTAATATTTAAAAAGGTATTTTTAGGCAACCCGCTTTTTAAGATATAGTTGATCACCTTAAGGGCGAACTGGGCGGTACTGTCAAAATCCATTTTGCTCGATTTGGCCAAAGAGATGGCAAAAGAGGGCACCCCCAGTAGGCAGCCTTCCATGGCGGCACATACTGTGCCAGAATAGGTGATGTCGTCACCCATATTGGCACCCGGGTTGATCCCAGCGATTACCAGGTCTGGTTTTTTATTTAAGATGTAATTGATTCCCAAATAGACACAATCGGTAGGAGTGCCTTTGACCAGATATCGATTAGCAGCGATCTCCTTGATTCGGATGGGGTCGTGAAGAGAGATAGAGTGGCTGATGGCACTTTTTTCCGATTCCGGTGCAATTACAGCAATATCCGCCACTTTTTCAACCGCCCTGGTCAGGGCTTTCAGGCCGGGAGTAAAATATCCGTCATCATTGGTAAGCAGAATAAACATAAACAGTTGCTCCTATTTTAAAATCCCTTGGAACGAATTATGGCGATTAGCAGGATAAACAGCAAGCAGAAGGAGACCCCAAATCCCATAAAAGCCAGGAGATAATTGAACTGTACCCCCAGCAAAGAGGGTCCGATATCCACCAAAGCCAAGATGGAAGAGATAACCATAAAAGTGCTGATTAAGAAAGCAAGAATTTTCCGGTTGCTCTGTTTATTTTGCTCAGCAAGATATTGATCCAGTTGAGGTAGATTGTAGTTGACCAGGAATTCACCGGTGCGCATTTTTTTTAAGATCCCTCGAAGATCCACCGGTAATTGACGCAATAAAAGCCGATATTGGTTGGCTACATTAGCCAGGCGTTTGGCATGCTTGGCCGGATCCACCACTCGTTTCAAATAGGTGCTGATCAGAAAGGGGCGCATCACCTGGATAGGATCATAGTCGGGAAACAACTCCTGGGCGACCCCCTCCATGGTGGTGATAGATTTTGCCACCAGAAATAGATCGGCCGGCAATTTGACCTGGTGCCGCACCACCACTTCAAATACCAGAGTCATAAATTCGCCCATGTTGATCTCGTGCAGAGGCAAATTGATGTAACGGTCAATCAGGGTGGTTACATCTGATTTCAATGCCCTTATATCTACCTGATCATCTATTAGTTCCAACTCTAAAAACAGATTGACCATCATCTCGGTATCATTGGTTACAATAGAAACCAAAAAAGAAAGCAGTTCGTCTATGCGGTTCTGTTCTAACCGGCCCATCATACCAAAATCAATTAGGCAGAATACATTGCCCGGTTGGATAAAGAAGTTGCCTGGATGGGGGTCAGCGTGGAAAAAACCGTGTTCGAAAATGGAGCGCAAAACTATTTGAGACCCTAAGAGGGCCACCTGTTTGCGGTCGATTCCCATCTGGTCCAATTTTTCAGTTTCCGTCACCTTGGCGCCTTCCAGGTATTCCATGGTCAATACCTGTTGACTGGAATAGTCTAAAAACACTTTGGCCAATCGCACCTGGGGAGTGTCGGAAAAATTGCGGCTGAATTTTTCTATATTGTGGGCTTCGTTGATAAAATCCATCTCCATTTTGATGGAGCGGGAGAACACCTCTACCAGGGTAACCAGTCGGTATTGGCGGCAGGAGGGAATTTTTTCCTCTATCAACTTAGCCATAAAGTGGAGAATCTGCAGGTCGGTGCGCACCATTTTTGGCAATCCCGGCCTCTGAACCTTAACCACCACCTGTATGTTTTTATCTTTAAGATATGCACGGTGGACCTGAGCGATGGAGGCGGCAGCCAGGGGCGTAGATTCAAAGTCGGAAAAAATCTCCTCCAGCGGTTTGCCAATAGCCTGTTGAATTTTATCCTTCACTTGCTCAAAATCAAAAGGGGGTACCTGGTCCTGCAGTTTACGCAACTCGGTTATCATACTCATGGGGAGAATATCGGCCCGGGTGGCCATAATCTGTCCCAGTTTGATAAAGGTAGAGCCTAATTCTTCAAAAATTATCCTGATCCGTTCTTCGGTGCTGGGCAACACCTCCAACGGCACCGCCTCTTTTTTCTGGACCTTGGCCAGCATCCTTTTTCCAACTTCCAGATAGGAATCTATTCCCAGACGGGTGACAATATCTCCGAAACCATGCTTGATCAGTACGGTTAAGATCTCCCTGAACCTACCCAGGTTTTGGATGGTTTCAGGCAATTTTACCAGTGTATCCAGTTCCATCTATTTCCATTCCTGTATTATATTGTTCATTCCTTTTTTTATTTGCCCCAAAACCTCCAGACTAGCCTGATTGGATTTACACCTCTCCTTTACTAATTTTCCCAATTCACCCCCCAATTTATTGGCTTCCGCCTTGCTCAAATAGCCCTGGTCAGTCATTTTTTTTAGGATAGTTTCAACTTGCTGCGACTTAATTACCATATCGGCAATAATTGCACTTAGACCCTGTTCAAAAATTTTGGTAAACATAACGATATTGTTTCTCCGTTAAATAGCAGTTCTTATCCGAAAACACCTTTCTGCTGTGACGAGATAAATTCTCGGACGCAAATTAGATAAAGAGATTAAAATTCATTGTAACGGATTTTATTGGTGTAGGGCAAGTTTTTGACTTAATTTTGGGTAATTTTGGCAGGTTGGGTTATTATTTTGAGGTAATTGACTTTACTTTGAAAATATGCTCAATTTTTTCTTTCATGGTTCCCGGAGTGAAGGGCTTTACAATATAGTTGTTTACCCCGGAGTGGATCGCTTCTAAAACATTGCTCTTTTTGGCCTCAGCAGTGACCATTAATACCGGAATGCCTTTTAATTCTTGGTCACCACGCATTATCTTCAGCAGTTCAATACCGGTCATTTGAGGCATATTCCAGTCTAATACAACCAGATCTACATGCTCTTTGCGCAAAACATTCAAGGCCTCTGAGCCGTCTTCTGCCTCCATGAAGTTGCGGTATCCTATCTGCTTGAGGATTTTTTTCATTATATTGCGCATGGAGGCACCGTCATCTACTATTAATATGCGGTGGTTGAAGTCGAGCATCTAATTTTCTCCTTAACTATTCATGATACCACACAATTAGTTTTTTATCAAGGATATTATTTGTAGCGACCCAGTTAGTGTCCGTTCGGGAATCAACTTCGTCGCGAAAATTCGGAGGCGATTCACCAGCTAGTTACAAGTAACTGCCTGATCTTCCCGGGTCAATACTTCTCCCGTGAACCTCTCCACTTTGCTGAAGCCTTTTGAGGGAGTAAAGTGCCAGGTGCTGAAAAACGGCTCTTCCTTACACTTGCTGGTCTCTTTGTCGGCAAGGCAAAAGTGGTATTTGATCTTAAAGGTCTCAAAGGTTTTACCCTGCTCATCCTTTTCAGTAATAACATCCGCCACTCTGAAACTGTGCAACTCCACCCGATCTTCCGATTTTCCGCCAGTGCCCAGCGGACGGT
>CAZTWC010000343.1:0-3802 GCA_964617105.1 uncultured Myxococcia bacterium | reverse complement strand
CTGGAAAGTCGAAGAATACGGCCCAACAGGCGGTTTTGAAAAAGGCGATGACCCAGATCCAGAGAGAAAAACGGCAGACTGAAAAGGATATCAATGTATCTCCGGCTCTCACTCTATCTTACCTGGGAAAACCGGCTTTGGCCTCTCTGGTGATCACGGAGAAAGTCCATTTTGTTGAAAATGGCAAAAACAAAATCGCCGAGCGGCCCCATTCTGACAATGCCGGGCTAACTTCAGCCTTTGAAGGCGCCCTGACCAGGCATGGTATCGGTTTTGTCAACCGGGCGCGGGTAGATAAAATCTTTACTGAAAAAGAGGTTAACGCTCACAAACTGCTCAAACGCAACTCTATCCACGGTTTGAACATCAAATTACCGGCCAACATCCTGATGGTGGGCAAATATATGATCGATGTGAACCTGGAGGGGATTCCGGTTGAAAATCGGCAACTTGCCACTCAGATTTCACCCAAAAAAGTTAACTGGCAACAGATAATGGTAAAGGGATTTGACTTGCGGACAGGCACGCAAATATTCCAGATTATCTTGACCGATCATTCTAAGGGGCGTAAACTGAATCAAAAGGGATTCGTTGGTTTTTGCGGAAAATTGTTGATGGATAAAATCAGAGAAAACAGCGATTAAGGAGAAGAACCATGAGTGATGAAAAAAAATACGGTTCAGGAGGTATAAATACCAGCTCAGCCATGAAAACTGGACTGGCCGGGGCAGCCATGGGCGGGGCCGGGGCGGCGGGAGCAACTGTGGCGGCTGGTAGTGAAATCATCGACCGGATCAACCTGGTCGGGGATGAGGCAAGCCAATCTATCACTTCGACCGCTGAAACTCTGCAGGGCAATCTGTCTGGCACAGCAGCAGAACTATCGCAGCAATTGGCCAGTTCAATGCAGACAATGCTGCAGGAGAAAGAGGAGGTTTTGCGGGCATCGGCTGAGGAGTTGAAAAATGAGATTGAGACTCAAATCCGGGCCGATGTGAATCAGATCACGGACCAGGGAAAACATGAGATCGCCATGGCCCTAAACGAGGCGCGGGGAGAGTTGAACCAGATCTCCCAGCAGGTGGAATATGCTATTCGCGAGCAGGTGGATAGAGCCCAAAATGAGTTGGCCGAAGTAAAAGATGAGTTGTCAGGTTTTACCAGCGAGGCCAAATACGAGGTGATGGATCAGGTGGCAAAGGTAAAAGAGAAGGCTAACGAGGCTGTCTGCGACCTGGAGCAGGCCTGCACTGATTACAAACAGGATCTCCATCAGACAGGCAGCAATGCCCAGGAACAGATTCAGGCCGTGGCTGACGCAACGCTGAGCAACATCAAAGGCTCTGTGATCATTGACGAAAGCGGTGACAGCAGCGGAGATGATGTTGACTTTACCTAGTGTACTGAACAGTGCACTAGTATCCAGCCTGGATGGACAGGGACAGGAGCCCGCAGCAATTTCCGCAACCAATTGGATTCTCGGATGAAAACTACCTGACAGGCATTTAGGGGCGCAATTCATTGCACCCTGGTTAAATATCATTAACTACTTTTTTAGAGATTCAAAATGATTAAGGACCCTATTTCAGTGATATTCCGGCTAACGGGCCTGGCAAACGAAAAGAGCCTTTCTGAGCAGTTTAAGCAAAAACTCGTTGACCTGAAAACTAAGCAAAAGAGCATTAAACTGGCAGAGGCAGACAAGTGGCATCAGTTTTATTCAGAGGCGTTGGAGTTGTGTTATGACCTGCGCAATTACTGTTCAACTTCCCTCGACAATACTGGCACTGGAGAAGAAGAGTCTCATTTAGCGGCCAACCAGAAAACCGATCTGACAGAACAGGTTGCCAATGTGAAAAACACCATCCCAATGATGGAAAAGGCGATGCGAAGTTCGGTGAATTATGTAAAAACAAGCCGCCTCGACCGTCAAAAGGAGAGTATGCTGAGCCAACTAAAAGAGGCGGTGTCGCAAAACAGTGTCGAGGTTGATGAATCAGCAAATTCAATTTCAGTTAGTTTAGCCTCGAGTTGGAAAAAGCAATTTACCACTTATGTTGATCAGGCTCTGAACAGTTGGGCCAACGCCTCTATAAGTGGATTGACCTCCCGCATACACAAAGAGTGGGATATGTATCAGCCCGATTTTGACAATGCCCTAAAGGCCCTGAAGGTGGAGCAGTTTCATCTGGCAGAAACCCGGGTCTCTAAATTTAAAAATCTCCTCACCCTGCCTGGCAGCATAGAAGAGAAAAAGATCACCTTTGGAGCCGCCTTCTCCAAAATCCTGCGTTCCACCCTGGGGATGATCATGATGGGCGGCGGAATGGTGGTTGGTTTAGCCGGCCCTGCCATAGGCATGTCCAAAGGTGAGGCCAAGTCGATGATATTTTTGTTCATCATCCCGATTGTCGGTATTATTGCCGGTATGATGGCCAAAAACGAGGTAGTCAAACACAATGAAACCCTGGAAGATAAACTGACATCATCCACAAAAGCGGATGTAAACTGCAAGATAGAAAAAGCGGTAAATGATGCGTACAAGCGGATAAAGGGCTCAATCGAGCGTTTCAGCGCCGACCAGGAGAGAGCCTGGAGCGGCTGGAAGCACAAGGCCAACACCAAAATGGCCAAAGCCCAACGAAACACCAGTGCCGCACTCACCCCGGCCCCACGGCAAGAAGTGCCAAATACCAGGCTGAAATATGTGCTGGAAGATTTGGACCAGAAGATCATCTCCGGGATAGAAGCGCGATTGAATGAGTTGGCAGGATAAGACCAAAATTCACAAGCTCTGATCCGAGAGTTAATTTTACACAAGGATTAAAAAAAAATGACCCAAAAAATCGGCAGCTACATAATCAAAGGTGAAATCGGCCGTGGCGGTATGGGGGTGGTTTATCGGGCAGTGCACAGTTTGATGGAGGAGGAGCGGGCTTTAAAGGTGGTGCATCCGGAACTCTCCCGCGATCAGGAGTTTCGGCAGCGATTTTTGTCGGAAGCCAAAGTATTGAACAAACTTTTGCACCAAAATATTGTCCGGTTTTACGAGTTGGGTGAACAATCTGGCCAAATGTTTATGGTGACCGAACTGCTAAAAGGTCAATCTCTGTCTGAGTGGCAAAAACAGCGCAGCGGCCCATCGCCCGAGAAATTTGCATACAAAATTCTGTTAGAAGCAGCCCAGGGATTGGCCTTTGCTCATGGTATGAATGTTTTGCACCGGGATATCAAACCGGGCAATCTGTTTTTGCACACACAAGATGGTCAAACCAGCGTCAAACTACTCGACCTGGGACTGGCCAAATCGGCAGATGACCGCACCCGCACCGCAACCGGCATGGCAGTTGGTCCTCCGCAGTATATCGCCCCTGAGGTGTTAGACGGCAAAAAAGCGACGCCAGCGGCAGATATTTACGCTCTGGGAGTAATCGGCTTTAACCTGTTGACCGGTCAAATGCCCTTTGAAGTTCCCGATGAGTCCTCATCGATTATGGCCCTATCGTTGGCTATTTATAAAAGTCATCAACAGGGTTTGCCCAAAGTACGAGACCTCAATCCTGGTCTTGACCCTAACCTGGCCCAGATAGTGGACAGGATGCTGTTTACTGACCCTGGTATCCGGTTCAAAGATGGAATTCAGTTGTCAATGGCGCTCTCTAAATTGCAAGTCACACCATCACCAAGGCAAACCGGCCATCCACCACAAGAGTCATCATCAGCCCCGCATTTGAAGTCACCTGCGGATCCACCTTCGGCAAAGCCCAAAGTTGACCATGATCACACTAATTTCCAGATGCCC
>CAZTWC010000342.1:0-3809 GCA_964617105.1 uncultured Myxococcia bacterium | reverse complement strand
GATCAAAATGGCTAGAATTAAAATTACCGACTTAACCGAGAATCATGAAGTTACCGAAGAAGAGATGCGTAATGCTCTGGGAGGATTCCGGTTCAACCGTGGACGAGGTCGTGGACGGGGGTCTAGAAGGGATCCTAACAGCAGATTTAACGGCTATCCCCAGGGAAATTGCGGTATTAGTATCTTTGGTGGTGGCGGTGATGGCGGTAGACAGGTTGGTTCCTGGGGCAATATTCAAAACGCTGTAGGTCGACATGGTGGTGGCGGACGAATGGCCCCCTCTTGTAGTCACAGTGCGCCAGAAGGTGCTTGTGATTAAAGTGCTTGTAATTGAAGGAACTTATGATTAAGGTATAACTCTATATGACATCTAATCCAGTTGTTTTGAACAGGCCTGCTTATCTGACCAGGGAAAATGTGCGCCTACTTGAATATAAGGATACCTCCTTTCTTTATATTATTTCCAATGGAAAGGGGGTAGAGTTATATCCAGTAACCGCCTTTTTAGTTGACCAGTTTCTCAATCAAACTGGCAATACTATTAACATTAACCCTGAGTGCTACAGCCGTTACCGACTCGAAGAAATCAATCAGGCCTATACCCGTCTACTCGCCTTGGATGATGCCATTCAGGCGAGTATTCAGAATATGATACAAGATCAACAACTTTTCAAGGCGATGGCAGAAGATGTCAAGGACCTTCCGAAACTCATCGAAGCCCAGAAAAACAGTCACAAAGAGTATTTTGTCTACTTTGCCCGAAGGTGCAATTTGAGCTGTAGTTATTGCTGGAACGAGGGGGGATTGTTAGGCGAAGAAAATCCTCTTGAGCCTACTCCAGAGCATCTTAAAGGGGTGGTTGATTTTATTGTCAACAACAGCGGCACACAAAAAAAACATAAAATTATTGTTTACGGTGGAGAGCCCTTTTTAAACTTAAAAGGGCTCAAAACTTTTGCCCAATATGCTGCCCAGCGTGGAGAGCAGAAAGGTCTGGAGTTTGAATATCTAATTGATACTAATGGGACCTTGTGGAACCATGAGATAGAAAAACTATCTAAAGAATATAATTTCGAAATAATGGTTAGTATCGACGGCAAAGCTGAGAGCCATGATGCCTATCGGCATTTTCAAAATGGCAAACCTTCTCATGCTATTATTGTTAAAAATATCAAAAGAATGCTTAAGGCTCTGCCGGGCCGGATCGGAGCCAGAGCAGTATTGGCTGATCCTGGCGCTAGCATGAAGGATACCTTTGAATTTTTTAGAGAATTTGGTTTTAAAGAGATCATTGTATTTTATAACTTTTTCTCTGGTTATATTGGCGGAAAGCACAACGAAGTTCTCTCCCTTGATACCATTTCGCAATATAAAAAAGAACTTTCTGAAGAGGTAGACAACATTATTGACCAGGCAAATAGTGGTGTAATTCCCCAAATGGACAGCCTGTTTTTGACCGAAATGAACTTTCGTAAAGTTGGGAAAAGAAAATTATGCCGCTGTGTCCTGGGACTTACCCAACTGGCATTTCAATCGGATGGCCGCATCTTTCCTTGCGTCTACTTTAATGAAGATCAATACTGCATTGGTGATGTGAAGGATGGCCAAATATCCAATTGGGAACCGATTCAAAGCCTGGTTACATCAAATGTTTTCAATCAACCCAAATGCCAAGATTGTTGGGTTCGCTTTTCATGTGGCGGTTGCTGTATTGCCCGTAGCTTGGCTGCCTATGGAAAAGAAGATGAACCCATCGCCATACAATGTGAGCGAACCAAAGAAGAGGTGAAAGCATACCTCTATCTAAATGCTAAAATCGGCGGCATGGGCCCCGATGCATTTACTAAATTAATGAAATCTTCAAAAGGTCCTATATCATTATAATAATGGTGCTAAATAATAATTGATGAAACTAATCCAATTAGGGAATGACTCCTTTATACGATTTTACCAAAAATTTGGCTATTTGGTGAATCAAACAACCAGGCTTGATCACCTATTTGATCAAAAAGAGTTAGTCTACCTTAAGCCCATTACCAGACAACCGCAAACTATCGACTCTATCCTTTCACAACTAAAATTGAGGCTAAAAAATTGCCCAGAACACCAAGTGGAGAAAAACTTTCTAAAACTGGTAACTATTCTAAAAACAGAAAAGTTTATTGTTACTGGAAAATCGAAGCAGGAGTTAGAGGCACGCCAGGCCAATATATATTCTACCCCTATTAAACCCCTATCGGAGAAACCCTCTGGGGTGCCAATAGATTCAGCGAGATATTTTGCCGCCTATTTTGCCCAAAATCCAACAGTATTTGCAATGCAAATGGATCTTACCACCCTGTGTAACCATCACTGTCTCCACTGCTACTATCCTCCAAACAGAGAACTGGTTGAACTGGATACAAAACTCGCCTTTGAGGTTCTTGACCAACTTCCAGAAATGGGGACTCTCTCTCTCACCATTTCCGGCGGAGAACCCTTTCTACACAAAGATATCGATAAAATTCTCTATAAAGCCAGAGAACAGGATCTTACCATAACCATCCAAACCAATGGAACAGTAATCACCGATGAGCATATTGAACTTCTAAAGGAGATCAATGTCAATACGGTCCAAATGTCTATTTTTAGTTTAGAAGATAAAGTTCATGATAGCATAACTGCCGTTGATGGTTCGTTACAAAAGATGTTGCTAACTATTGAAAAATTGCAACAGGCCCACATCCAATTGTATATAAGTTGCCCAATAATGAAACAAAATCGGCACTCTTATCAAAGTGTTCTCCAGTGGGCCGCTAAACGAAATATTAAGGCGGTAACCGATTTTATCATGTTGGGGAGAATAAATTTTGAAACCGATAACCTGCAGCACTCTTTAGATATTGATGATATTGAGGCGGTAATTGGGGAGATGCTCTCTTATGGTGATCACTATTTAAAATCGGTTGAATCAAATAAAAAGGATATTCCCTCTCATATTTTTGCTGATAAACCGGTATGTGGCATAGGAATTGATTGTATTTGTTTGTCGGCCTACGGAAATTACTATCCCTGTTCTGGTTTTATCGGTTATAATTTAGGCAATGCCCAGGAGGTATCTTTACAAGATCTTTGGCATAAATCTGACAAGTTACAACATCTTCGCGCTATTCGATGGTCCGATTTTCCCGATTGTCTTAAATGTAAAGCTTTCCAGTTTTGTTCTATGTGTTTTGCCCGTAATTTTAATGAAAACCAGGGCAATCTTTATAAACAGACCCAAAAATTGTGTGATGTCTCCTTTGTTAACAAGGCCCTTGTAGAGGAGTATTGGAAAAGTGATAAAGGATAAAATCATTTGCCTTACCCGGGATGGTCGCTATCCAACAGACCCATGAATCCAACAGACCCATGAGTCCAACAGACCCATGAGTCCAACAGACCCATAGATCAATAAGACCATAAGGGCAGTGGAGAAAAGGAGCAATGTATTATAATGACAAGAGTCAAAGTGAAACTATTACCACTACAGGAAGATAAAAAAATATCTGTAAAAGAGATGGAAACGGCGATAGAGTTATCAAAACAAGTTGATGATAAATTTGCTATCAACCGGAATTCGAGACAAAATGCCGGCGGTTTTGCCCACATTGGCGCAATGGGGCAATTTGGCCGGGAATCATATACCAAACTTTCAGCAATATTTGGGGGAGAAAATCGATATCCTGCCTCCCATTGTGGAATTTCTGTGTTAGGGATAAAGGGTATTTGTGGCGAAAAAATTATTAGATATGGGTCATAAAATCGGAACACATTCACATTCACATATT
>CAZTWC010000341.1:0-3868 GCA_964617105.1 uncultured Myxococcia bacterium | reverse complement strand
TTATAGTTTGATAAAATAGGGATATTAATTTGGTAGGGGTGGGGAATGTGAGTTTTATATACATCAAATTAGTTAATTTGGCAATACAATATTAGTTCCGAAAAATAACTTTGTCGCGAGAATTTGACGGATAACTGATTTTCCGGTTCCGAGAATAATGGCAGCACAGAAATAACAGGAAAAATAGGGCATATTCGCCATATCTCCAGGCAATCATATCCTGGTTTTGAACCCAAAATAGATAAGATAAATTAACCAGCCAACAAAAAGATAGCCAGGGGGGAGATGAAAAGATAACCAAAAATGGCACTACCCAGCAAACATACCACGGATCAACCACTGGTGAGGTGATAATAACAGTAGCAATGATCCAAAAACAGTAGTATATTTTCTGTATTTGATTTTTATATGCGCTTTTTATGGCCAAAAAGATACTCAGGCCGGTCAAAGTGATGTAAAGTAGATATTTGGCTGAGGTAATAGAACCGCTGAATAGATTAAAACAATAATACAGCAGATCAAAGGGACCGGGATTAAACCGCCAGTATTGATGGTAGGTTGATAGTCCCTGAAAAATTGATTCTATGGGCAAATCTAAAAATGGTAGATAAAAAAACAATCCAGTCAAAATTAAAGTCAGCCATCCGGCCAGACTAACTCCCAGTAAGATTGGGGCGATAAATATAGGAAAAAATTTACTCCAGACCGAGAGGGAGAGAACCAGGTAACAGGGAATTTTTTTATTTTTTAAAAACAGCAATACGGCCAAAGAGAGCATAAAGATGGGCAAGGAGTCCATATGACCGCTGTTGGCAAACTCCTTGATAACCAGCGGATTCCAGGCGTAAAAAATTAAAAAAGCCGGATCCATCTTTAGATGAGCCAAAATAGACCATAGAATAAAAATTGTGCCCACATCAAAAATAAACACCCCTATTTTCATACCTAAAAGCGTTCCTCCACCCATGAAATTGACCCACTGAAAAAATATTTGAGCCACGGGCGGATAAATGGTGGGAATGTGTTTAAAGCCGATTTTATCAAAATATGAAGGCCGCAAATCTATTAGACTGGGGTGACCAGGTTCAAATGCGTATGGATTGATCCCTTTGGAACCAACCAGGCCGTCCCAAAGATAACGCCAGATATCATCATCAAAAATAGGGAGGGTGTCTAGAATGCTCAAACGAAAAAGCAAAGCCATAAAAACCAAAATAACCAGCAGAAAACGATTCTTTTCCGGGTTGATAGTTTCTGGGTCATTATCTTTTCTGGCTATACTCCAGGAGGCTAAAAAGAAAACGGCAAATAACCCGGTTTGGGCCATTAAGAAATAGTATACATTTTTCTGTATCTCTGGATTACGCAAAAATAACAAGTAGATAAGTTCGCTGATAATGCCAAATAACACCAGGCATAATTGTTTTTTATGACGTTGCCAATAGGATGGATGGAATTGTATAATTGTTTTCATAAAATCATTTTACCGTTATCATTTATTTTGTTTAGATTTTTTAAAAAATTTATTTGTGTTTTTTTGGGTTTAAAATTATTATAATATAGTAGTTATATAGTCAGATTTTTAGAACGTGTTCATCCTAAAGCCCCTGGCAAGGGGAACAATTCTGCTGCAAATCATGTAGACGCTAGTTCAATGAGGTAAATATGCTAAAAAATAAATCCTTGCGTTTTCAATTGGTGTTAACCATTTCATTGATTACCGCATTATCCATTCTAATAACCAACGGTATTGTCTTTTACTTCAATTCCATTGAACTGGAGCAAATGATTGGCAAAAACCTGCTCAATATTGCTAAAACCGGTGTGGTGGCGGTAGAGGCGACCTTCACCAGGATATTTTCAGCATGGAACATGCCAATTCTGAAGGATTTAACAAAATTGTGGTTAACCTTTTAAAAATAAAGGAGAACAACAATCTTGATACCGAAATATATACCTTGAGAAGAACTGAAGGTGCCTGGGAGTTTGTGACCATGACCGACAGAAATCCCTATATTGGTAATAAATATATTCCATCTTCAGAAGAGATTCAACGAAAATTATTAGAGGTTTCAGAAAGAGGCAAGTTCCTTTACACCCCTATTTATACCACCAAGGGGGTGGGGTCCTGGATCTCAGCCTTTGCCCCGGTTAGAGCCAGTGATGGTACTATTGACGGTGTTCTGGAGGTTGATTATCGGGTTGATTTTTTTTATGCTAAAATTAAAGATAGGGCAATTATGATTGCTTTAGTCGCTGTTGGTTTTATAGTTTTAGCCCTGTTGCTCAGCCTGCTTTTAGCCGCCAAAATTTCCCGGCCTATTTTACAAATGACCAATATTTCCCGGCGTATTTCCAAGGGAAATTTCAACGAGTTGAAAATGGAAACCTATTCCTGCAGTGAATTGAACGAAATGAAGTCATCTTTTAAAGAGTTGGTCAACAATATGCAGTTATTGTCCCAGCAAGCAGAGGTGATATCCAAAGACAACCTATTTGAACAAATACTTGACAACCGAATTGAAGGACGGTTGGGCAATGCTTTTGCCGTTATGGTTAAAAATCTGCGCCAAATGGCTGACCAGGCCCGGGTTATTGCTTCAGGCGATCTTAATAATCCCCTTTTGAGTAACAATTCCAGAGGGGTTCTGGGCAATGCTTTTGCAGAAATGGTTCTTGGACTAAAAACTTTATCAAATAATTTAGCAGAAATAGCCGATAAGAAATTGCTCCTGGAAATAACTGAGACTGACATAAAAGGGGACCTGGGCAAATCATTCCAAAGAATGTACGATAATTTGGAAAAGATCATTAGAGATGTAAAAGAATCTATTGATCATATTAAGAGAACTTCCAACGAAATTATGGCTTCGGCACGTGAAGCAGAGCAAGGCGCCATTAACCAGAGTTCCTCGGTAGAAGAGATCAAAATGGCGGTAGAAAGTCTTTCTGCCACCTCAGCAAATATTGCCGATAATACCTCCCATCTGGCCACTGTTGGCCTTCACAGCAAAGAAGCCTCTACCAAAGGTCTGGTGGTAGTAAAAAGTATGAAAGAGGAGATAGAAAAAATACAGCGGCAAAATACTACTATTGCCGAAAAAATAATGGCAGTCAATACCAGCAGCCAGCAAATCGAAAATATTTTGGATTTGATTAGAAGCATTGCCGAAAAAACCGATATTCTGGCTCTTAATGCTGCCCTGGAGGGTACAAAGGCTGGAGAGGCTGGTGAAGGTTTTTCTCTGGTGGCTATGGAGATGAGAAGATTGGCGGAGAGCGTCAGCCAATCAGCCAATAATATAAAAGAGTTAACAAAAGATATCCAGGTAGCGGTCAACTCCTCGGTCATCGCCACAGAAGAGGGGATCAAACTTACCCAACGCGGAGTTTCCCTGGCCGGGGAGACCATGGAGGCGTTTAAAAAAATTCAGGAGATGGTAGAGGGAACTACCGAATCGATTAAATCGATATCTCAAATTACCGGAGAACAAAAAAACAATACCGAACAGGTGTTGATGAGCATTGCCGAAATTTCAAATATAATCAAAGAATCTGCCAGTGGCAGCGCCCAGATAACCCAGTCGATAATAGCATTATCAGAGATGAGCAATCGTTTTCAGGAAGATATTTCCGAGTTTAAACTGAGGTAACTCTAAACCGTGAGGTACATATATTTCATTAACCGATTTTGGATAATTCCAGGGTTGTTGATTTTTCTCATTCCCCTGCTACTCTTGGCCAAACCTGTAAAACCGGGCCAGGCCAACCTTAATAAAGAATATCAACAACTTAAACAACTCTATTCCCAAATAATCAAAGCAAAAGATAAAGAACCTATAAAAAAATTTCGGGAACTAGATAAAAA
>CAZTWC010000340.1:0-3905 GCA_964617105.1 uncultured Myxococcia bacterium | reverse complement strand
GTCTTGTCTCTTCATACACAGCCTCAGCAGCCTCACCAAAGGCATCATAAACTTGCAGCAATGGAGTCCAGCCCGTCATGGTTCTATAGAGTTGTCCGGCACTTGGAAATTTCGTCCTCCTCTTTGGCGGCACCACCTGAAAAAAAAGATTAAGCCCCCTGAGTGGAATTTTATTCAAGTCCCCAAAAAATGGCGTAGTGCCGGTTTTGATCGTAAAGGACTCGCCATCTACCGGCTAATAATTCAAACCGGAACTATTGAAGAACAATTGGCCTTGCGTATCCGTTACATATCTTCTGCCTACCAAATATCTCTAGATGGAAAACTGCTTGGTCAACAGGGGTATCCCAGTGCCTGGAGAAATCAAGAATTGGCCAAAGTTTCCCATAAATTATGGGAAATCGGCAACCTCACTCCAGGAGAGCACATTCTGGAGATAGTGGCTTCAAATTTCAACTATTCTTCAGGGGGTATTCACTATCCTATCGAAATAGGAAAAATATCACACTTGTATAAAAAACATTTAATTGAGCGAGGAATATTAATTGGCACCACCATTCTCTCTTTGTTTTTTTGTTGCTACAGTTTTTTGCTCCTCTACTTCAGCCCCCGTCAAGAAGAATTTTTTCCTCTGGGAGTGATGTGCCTTATGACTGCCATCTTTACTATTACCCGGGGGTATTTAGTAGATGAATTTTATTCGGGCGGCATCCCCTATACCCTAAACTATGAACTCTTGTATACCACTCTAATAATTATCCCCATGTGCCAAATTTCCATGGCGGAAAAATTCCTCAATATCCCGGTCAAAATGGTTGATCAATTACTTTATGTCCTGGGCCTGGTATGGTTGGCTTTTCAATGGTTGCTGTGGGATGTTTGTATTATCAGTGAATACCTCTTTATTTTGCTGTTATTGATCTGCTTCTTTTATATCAGGACAATGATGATCTGCTTCAAAGCAATTAGATTCCGTTTTCCGGACAGCAAAGTTTTACTTTTGGGTTTTACTTTTTTATTCGCAGGTATTGTAGCAGAATCAATGGCTTCCCAACAACTGTTTTACTTTTCCAATAGCGCCCAAATCGGCTTTACCCTAATGGCTTTTGTACTTCTTATTACCATAACCCGGCGCCATGGAATCGCTATAAAGTTCACCCGGGTAGCCCGGGAAAATTTAGCCATGGAAATGAAGGAACGGCGCAAAGAGGTAACCATGCTACATGAACAAATCGCCGAGAAAAATTTACAGATTAAAAAATTAAAGAAAAGAGGCCAGAAAAGCCCTGCCCGTCACGAATAGAAGTCATTGATATATTTTCTAATAGCATGGGTCAAACTCCGGTCCGGATTAGTGAACTTGACCCCCACCAGGTGTCTCTTTTGATCTGATTTTAGCCATTTAATTATGGCAAAAGTTCGAAATGTCGTCTCTGAATTGGGAAAGGTAAACTGAATAATAATTTGAGTACTGGTAGAGATTGGTTTGGACACCTTGATACACATCCCGCCAATGCTCAAGTCGCGGCTTTTTCCCTCATCCAATAATTTCTGAGAGTTTAAATCCATTATTTTTATAGCGCATTGAAAAGGCTTGCGTTCTTGACGGGACGCAATAGACAAGGAATCCTCACCTCTTATCTTAAGGGTAGTTAAAAAATGGAAATAGTCATCATCACCTAAAAATTCAGCAATCTCATTACAGTCCTTACAAATTACCTCTGGAAGTCCCATTTTGAGTTGCTCTTCAAACTTTTTGTCAATATTAAATTTTATCCCAAATTCTTTCATGCAAACAGCACACGAGTACTCGGCAAAAAGGGATGCTATAAAAATATTATCGCTGATTGTTTCCGGTACCATAGCAAATTGTTCAACCAATATTACTGCACAATTTTTTATAACCACCGACTTTTCTAACGAGTGAACAAAATTAACCCAGGACCGGATGCCAAAAGAATTTACCATGGAAACATCTTTTAAGTCTAAAAAGCATATTCCCTTAAAGGTTTTCAGCAGAGAACTAATATGAGTAAAATCGGCAAACTGATCTATAGCGCCTATAAACAAGATTGCATCATCCTCAAGTTTATAATGGAATTTAGTGTTTCCCATTTTTGTCTCTCTCAAGGTTCCATTTTACCCAATCATCCAAATCATCAGCCTTGGCAAAAGCGGTGGGTTTGGATAATTCACCGGTAGCGGAAAACTGGATCATCTGCATCTCTTTGGCCACAAATTCTTCCCACTTTTTCTTGGTAACCATTTGTGGACCAGAGACTTGCACCCGTTTTCCTTTTTTATGCTTACGGGCATAAACCGGAGAGTTGGAAACCGCCACAGCACCCGTATACACCTTTACCAAACCAGAGTTGTCTTTATTTACATCCACTCGGAACGTGGTTCCTCTCACCCCAGCCACCGCATTTTCTGTGGTAATTTGAAATTTCGACTTTTTATTGCTCATGCTTTTGACCTTTGACCAAAGTTTGCCGATAAATATTTTAACTCCTACTTTTTTGGCACTTTTAATCTCATTGTTGGGAATATACATTTGGGTCAATTTGATCATTGAGTCGGAACTAATCCGTAACAGACTCTTATCTTTTAAGGTTATCTCCAAACGGGATTCTTTTCCGGTTTTGATATATTCGTTTCGCCGAACTACGCTTTTTGCATACAACTTTTTCCAGGGTCCCTTCTTTATCTTAGAACGATAAACCTTTCCGGAAACAAAAGTTACGCTGGCACTGGGTACAGAGGTATTTTTCTTGGCCTGGATATAACTTACAGAAAAAATTAAGACTGTCATTATAACCGTAACCGCTAAAATTAGTTTATTTCTACTCACTGGAATACTCCCTATCAGTTAAAAATAAAGACGTTTAATAGAAAAGTTCGTCTCCTTCTATTTTAGTTCTATATCCACCTGGTTAGGCAGCACTTTGCTTATTTCGATTGAAAATTTAGGAATTTTTTTACCTGATAACTCAGCCGCAAAGGCCTGGGTAGTGGAACTTAACTCTAAATCCAAAACAGCAGTTTTGCCGGACATTCTCCGTTCGTGGACACCCCTTACGCCCCTGACCTGGTGCTGCAGAATCATCTTTAAATCGGCCAGTTGTTTATAATTTTTTAGACCAGACACTTTAAATCTGATATTGGCAAATCCACTGGTATCTTTTTGCCATTGAGCCAGAATCTTTTTCATCAATTTGGCTGACAATTTTTCGGTGGTGACCTTTAGCGCATTAGTACCGGCGGTGGTGGGATCTACATGAACACTGGAACCATGAGAACTGGCCGTGGCAATTATTTCCCCATTGTCAGTATTTAATGCCCTGACCGAGATGTTAGCCTGGCCGCTGTGCATGGAAGTTCCCATAACACTGCCGGCATCCCTGGCAGAGGCTTTTCCGATTAATACTACTTCGGCCTCGGTTTTTGATGCCAGGTCCATAACATCCTTATTGGAAACATTGGTCTGCTTGCCAATTTTTTTCTGGGCTCCCAAAACCTGATAATCCACAAAGGTGAATCCCTTATCGCGAAAAAAGCCGATAAGAGTATTTTCGGCAATTCTAATATCTCCAGAACCACCGCTGCCCCACCAATAACTGTACCCTCCCTGCCCTACATTTTGCTCAGCCAGCATTACCAGCAGCCGTGGTTTACCTTTCCTGGCAATCAAACCCTGGATGGCCATAACATCCTTTTCCAGAAAGGTTTTTTTGACCAAAGCCTGAATTTTTACGGTAATAATACCCTCCTCCACCTTTTCAGTGAGTACACTGTATTTTTTTATATATCCCTTGGCCTGAGTATAAATTTTATCAGAAAGCACCTGATAGTTTTGAACTTTGGTTTCCGCTGAAATCATGGTGCCCACTGATGATTCCACCGCT
>CAZTWC010000339.1:0-3915 GCA_964617105.1 uncultured Myxococcia bacterium | reverse complement strand
TAAGTATTTGATATTACTAGAAAGAATTGGTGCCGAGGCCGCAGGTCATCCCTTTAGGGAAAGGCCGGACTTGAACCGGCACTCTAGGGGGTTTTTGCCCGTGATTTCAAAGAGTTAAAAATCGCTGACCAACCGGTGACCAACGGGGGAGAAAATCTGAACAAAAACATCGCCTTAAGGTAAATCACCAGCATTTATGGCTTCCCTGCCATCCGAGGTTAAACGGTATTTTTGTAACCTGCTGTTCGGTTTATCAGGAATAGTGTATTCCAGATATTTTCGATTAATAAGTTCACGAATGACTTTATTAAGTTGTCCTGACACCTCTTTCTGACCCAACCGGGAAGATATCTCAGACTTGCCCATAGGACCATCTACAAGAATAGTCATCAATCGAAACTCCAGTGACTCTGGCTGTGACTCTGGCCGCGACTCTGGCTGTGACTCTGGCTGGACTGCTAATACCGGTGGTTTTTCCTCAAAATCTGCCATCTTTGCTTTAAAAGTAACAACCAAAAATCCCTGGCGTTCCTCGAATTTTGGTGGGGCCATTCCATAGCGTTTACAAGTATCGATCACTCGATTGGTTCCCCTTCCCCAAATCTCCACAGCCCCTGTACGGTGAAAGGCTTCGGCTATCAATGGATTTCTAAGTTTCGATAAATGTGGTTCAGAAAGTTGCTGTAAAGTTATTCCATGTGGGAGCAGGCCATAACTCTGAATCTCAATTCGGTCATCAAAAATAACAATAGCGATATAACCGGAGTAACTTGAGTAATCACGGTGCATAACGGCATTTAAAAGTGTTTCCCTCAAAGCATCAACTGGCACAGGAAAATGATCTTCTCTGAATATTCTCCCTTCTGGAAAACGCGCCCCCAAAGGCATTGTCCGCTCTAAAAATGCCAGCCCTTCGCGCACCATGGCAAAAGCATTCATTCGTTCCTGCCTGTTATATAGATAATGATGGTATTTTCGATAGGCAAGACAGGTGTCCTAAAGATGCAGAGGTCCAAAATGGTTTTGAGGATCAAGATGGTTGCCCAGATGTTATCGATAAGGATAAAGACGGAGTATTCGATGATAAGGATAAGTGTCCCGAAAAACCGGAAGACAAAGATGAATTCGAAGATGAGGATGGTTGTCCTGAGACAGATAATGACCAGGATGGAATTGAAGATGCCAAAGATAAGTGCCCATTGAAGCCGGAAACAAAAAATGGATTTGAGGACGAAGATGGTTGTCCCGATAAGGCAAAGGTGGTGATTAAGCCTGAGAAAAAAGAGATCAAAAAGATCATCTATTTTGATTTCAACAAGACAAAAATATCACCATTGTCGATTAATAATATCGAAAAACTGATAAAATTACTTAAGACAAATAAGAAACTAAAGGTTATGCTGGAAGGCCATTCCGACAATATAGGCTCGAAGTTGGTCAACATTCGTATATCTCTGAGACGGACCAAAGCAGTGAGGCACTATCTACTCAAGAAGGGGATTAGGCGCTCACGAATCAGGATGAAAGGATTTGCCTTTGACAAACCGATAGCCGATAACAGCACTGCCGGGGGTCGGGCAAAAAACCGTCGGGTAGAGTTCACTGTTTGGGAATAGTTTTGAAATCTCCTTGAAAACAACCTCACTTTATCGTACATTAAATGTGGAGGTTACCTATGAGACTATTTCCCAAAGATATGAAAAAAATCCCTTATGGTATTGCAGATTTTTCTACCCTGCTCAATGATAACTATTATTATGTCGATAAGACTGAGCATATACCGGTGCTCGAGGATATCGGTAGATTTCTGTTTTTGATCCGTCCGCGCCGGTTTGGCAAATCGCTTTGGGCTTCCGTCCTGGAACAGTACTATGATATCAACCAAAAAGATGAATTTGATACCACTTTTGATGGGCTCTGGATCAAAGATAACCCCACCGAACTCA
This sequence comes from uncultured Myxococcia bacterium, assembly GCA_964617105.1. Lineage (GTDB taxonomy): Bacteria > CAZTWC01 > CAZTWC01 > CAZTWC01 > CAZTWC01 > CAZTWC01. Next base: position 1,969 of record CAZTWC010000339.1, on the reverse strand, counting down.
AAAACAGTTTTTTGGTATTGCGGTTTGATTTTGCCGCAGTCAATCCCGATATTCGTTATGTAGAGGAGTCGTTTAACGATCACATAGAAGTAAGGATACATTCGTTTATTGGCCGATATCGGCATCTTTTTAAAGATAAGGTTGAATTGGAAGTTATCGATAAAACCAACAATGTTGTCAAAAAATTAGACCTACTTTCAGAGTTAACCCAAAAAGAAAATCTCTCTATCTACCTGATAATCGATGAATACGACAATTTCACCAACACTATTTTGACCACAGTAGGTGAAGATAAATATCACAAGATCACTCATGGAGAGGGATTTTACCGCCATTTTTTCAATGTTTTTAAAAGTGCAGTAGGTTCTTCCGCCTATGGTTTGTCGCGTATCTATGTAACCGGGGTATCGCCGGTTACCATGGATGATGTTACCAGCGGGTTTAATATCGGCACTATGATAAGTTTGCATCCCGGCATAAATGGAATGGTTGGATTTAGTCAAACAGAGGTTCTGGAAATGTTACAGTACTACCAGAAGAGATATAATCGGTTTGACCAGTCTATCGAGGAAACTTTTGAACTAATGAGCAAGTGGTACGATAACTATCGGTTTGCCGAAGACTCTGATACCACCATGTTCTACTCCGACATGGTGTTGTATTTTATTAATTACCTGATACTTTATGGCAAATACCCAAAAGAGATGATCGACCACAATGTCCGGATCGATTATGGCAAACTACGTCATCTGGTTCAATTGGACAACCAACTAAACGGTAACTTTAGTAAATTAAAAGATATTATCGAAACCGGTAAGGTTACTTTTAATGTGCAAACCGGATTTCCGGTCAGTCGTCTGCTCGATTCCGATAATTTTTTGAGCCTGCTCTACTATTTTGGCTTGATAAGTTATGACAAAGAAAAATACGGCAAGCAGTATTTTACCATTCCAAATATAACCATCGAAAAGTTGATGTTCAGTTATATGCGCGATGCTTATCGCGATACCGGTATTTTCAAGATTGATACCATGGAATTTGGTAATTTGCTAGCCGATATGGCTTATCAGGGTGAATTTAAGCCGGTTTTTGCAGATTTGTCGGCCAAAATTGAAGAACAGACCAGTGTAAGAGACTATATCGAAGGTGAAAAAGTGATTCAAACTTTTTTCCTGGCCTATTTTAACATCACCTATCATTTTTTGACCTCTTCGGAACACGAGGCAAACAAGGGATACACAGATATCCTGCTGATGCCCTTTTTTGCCAAATGGCCGGATATGCCCTATGGCTATATCATCGAATTCAAGTACTTCAGTCGTGGTGAATACACAAAGCAAAAACAGGAACAAGCGATAAAAGATGCCCAAACTCAACTGGAAAAGTATCGCGACGACCCAAAAATCCAGACCCAGATTGGCGATGCCACCTTAAAAACGGTAGTGGTTGTGTTTAACGGCTGGGAGATGCTCTACTGTGATGAGGTGGGGTAAAACCGTTATATTACAAGATTAGACCCCATTCGCCATAATCATCATGGCTGGCAAACGCTATTTCCATTGATCAGATCAGTTTGTCCGTCGCCGGTATTATCGTGCCTATCGCATATCTCGCCGCGTCTTTACTCTTGAATCCCTGGCACTCCTCCCAAAAATTTGGCACTTTGTCGTTGTCATCGTCGGGATAGATCTCTTCTGTTTTACTTTTGTCGCTAAAATCGACTTCCTGGGGATAGGAAATTCAAACGACATAATGAAAGTATTTTGCCATTACAGCGAAAAAATTTCAATTGAAAAATCACATCTGAATGATGGAAAAAAGTAGAAATCGCGATTTGATTGGAAATGTTGGTAAAATTGCCAGATTTCGGGCGCAGTTCACCTGTCGTCCCGTTTGCGTGGAGAAATTTTTTGCGAATCAGTAATATGTGAACATCGTATCATCCGGCGGAGCTCTGATCTGTGGCGGC
>CAZTWC010000338.1:0-3936 GCA_964617105.1 uncultured Myxococcia bacterium | reverse complement strand
ATAATTTGCCATTGATGCCACAGAGTCAGCCACTGTTCCACCCGTTTTTGGTTAGAAATCACCATTTGGGCATTGCCAGCAGTAATTTCGGTTCCAGCACCACCGGAAACACTATCATCGTCATCGCCACTGTCGCTATCTCTTATTGAAAGATGCCCATCGGTGGCGGTTTGGCTTTGATTTATAATCCGGGAAATAGTGGTGGCAATATCTTTGTCCAATTGGGGCAAGATTTCATTGACTTTTTTCTGATCCCACAGAGCTTCCAGTAATCGACATACCTGGTCAGTAGTTAATGCCTCTTGTATTTTGGTGATGATAGATTTATTTGTCATAGAAAACGCTTTTATCCGTTGTTTTACTTGATAAACTATTTTATTTATTATTAGCCAATTATATACCCAACCCGTCTCTCCATTACCCCACCCCATCCTGAGCAATTTTATACAAAGCCACCTCCCCCTTGATCCCCTTCAACTCAAAATCCCCCGCTTTTTCAAACATATCTTCTTCCAGATAATCAGCCACTTCCCCGGAGATATAAACTCGTCCGGGCTCACAAGCAGACTCTATCCTGGAGGCCATATTTACCGTGGGACCAATGGCGGTGTAATCGGATCGTTTAACATTGCCAAAGTTACCAACTACTGCTTGGCCGTGATGCAATCCAATGCGCATATTGAATTCTGGTATATTCTCTTTTTGCCATTTCTGATTCAATACTTTCATTGCTTTTTGCATATCCAGACTGCACTCAACTGCTTTCTGGGTCTGTTCCTGCCCAGATGAATCCATTGGCGCACCAAAAATCACCATAATGGCATCACCAATAAATTTGTCAATAATGCCACTGTACCAAAAGATTATCTCGATCATTTCGTTTAGATAATCGTTCAATATATTAGAGATTCCAGCCGCCCCCATCTTGGCAGATAATTTTGTAAACCCGCACAGATCGGAAAAGAGAACTATTACTTCCGTTTCTCGGACCAGGTAATTGATGTCCACTTTACCAGCTAAAATCTCTTCAATTAAAGATGGGGGTATATAGCATTTCAATACTGAATCGGTGAGATGATGGTTTAACTCTTCTATCTCCTTCTCTCTTCGCTTGAGTAATAGCAAGTTTCTAATCATGGAGAAGAGTTCTTGCTCATTAAAGGGCTTTCCCAAAAAGCCATCAGCACCAATAACCGTTTATCCACTTTTTTCTTTCTGGTTCCCAGTTCAAAACAATGGGTTCTTTCTGGGCAAGTGTCGTTAATAATGGGGCTAAAAATCTATCTATCTCTTCAATTACCTCTTTTAAGGAGACCTCTTTGCTGACATTAGTCTTCGTTAAAAAACTCTTCCATTGAAGTTTTTTCTGACTACTGGTAGGAAAATCAGATGTAATCGATTTTGGCAGTGCAGCTGGAAGAACTGTTTGTCTTCGATTAAATGTGTCATTTATTGCAACTGCAAGAGAGGGGCCATGAAAATAGAAATGACCTGCTAAAAAATAGATATCGAAGAAATCCTTCATGCGGCTGTTGGCCATACCCAAATCTATCATGGCTTGAAATTTTTCAGCAACGACAGTTTCTTTTCTATATGCCAATAGTTCAGGAGCAGAATTACTATTCAAAAGGGTTGGGTATTTTATCAATTCTGGTTCGGGAGTAATCGAATCTCCAAAACCGATATCGATCTGGAGATTGATTTTTGCCCGGTCAAGATAAACATTTAGTGTGCATCTTACGCCGTCATATATCTGTTCTTCTCGAATTGCCGAAACCTTGATGCTGGATATATCAACATTCAAACCATCATCATCTACCTTTATTTGGCCTATTTTTGAGACAATATCTTGGATATGTAAAAGATCTGGCGCTCCATAACCCAACAGATCAATATCTCTGGTTGTTCTGTGAGGATTTTCTAGCCACAAAATAAAAAGAGCAGCACCTTTAAGGATAAATTGGTTGCAAAATTGTGATTGGCTCAGCCGGAAAAGAAATCTTTCCAGAACATATCTTTCTAGAATGTATTGAAATTCCTCATTTTGCTGCTTCGCGATATTTAACAGACGCTGTTTAACCGACATTGCCATATTTTTAATTTTCTTTACTGTCAAATTATGGCCTCCATATAAGGAAAGATCACCTTTTTAACTCTGCATACTTTGGCTGCTTCCCATAATTCATCCAGGGTCCCGAGCCGGTTTTGCCGGTAATCTTTCAAAGCGGCAATTGCCACATCAATTCCAATTTTGTTGCGGAATTTAAAACAATCTGCCACTGTTTTTGCTGGCGATGTAATCAGCACTTTCACTTTGTCGATAGTGTGATTCTGAATCCCAAAAGAGAAGGATGACCGGGAAAATCTAACCGATCTGATGGGTGGTGTTTTTATACGAGGAGGTGTGGTGCCATACTCATGGGCCAGCCAAATTTCAAAGGGGTTCTCGGTGGTCATCTCATAAAAACGAAGGGCCGATAATAGACAGATAACTCCACGAGGAACAAGGCGGGCAACCTTAATCATGTCATAATACTCTGAAATATTGGCATCAGGCATCATATAAAGTCCACGGCAAATTCGAAGGAGTTTCTCCTGGTCTACCAACCTTTTCAGAGTCATCCTGTTGATCCCAATGGACTCAATCATTTGGGACCGAAAAATTCCGTGTTCCTTGGCAAATTGTTTGACTTTGTCTTCTTGGCTTATCATTCGGGGTGTTACAAAAGCATTGTAGTTATGCATATCTGGTATTAGTTTGTAACATGGTGGTGTTTTTGTCAAGTAATTTGTTTTCACCTCAACAAAGACGTGGGGGAGGTGTTTAATAATCTGGAGGGAACCCACAATTGATCATCGCCTGAAATCGTTTAATTTGCAAAGATTTATCGGTGGTTTTTAAAAGAGAACGCAAGTATCTTTCATTGATATTGCAATGATTACCATTTTTATCACCGCCCTCAATAGCGTTAACAACCTCCTCCGGCAGCAAAAGGAGTTTCATAATCTGAGTCACCCGGGTTCGGCTTATGCCGCGACGTCGAGCAATTTCAGCCTGGCTGGCCACCTGGCCGGTATCCAGGAGCATCTTGAATTCTCTGGCCTGGCGGAGGTGCTCGGCAATCTTCGAAGGGCAGCGGGATTTATGCGGCGAGGCAGGTTTGACTTTTTTGGCTTTCTTGATAGGATCGCATGTGGCAGAACCTCTTTTTTTTCCTCCAGTTTGAGTCGTGATTGTGGTCGGGAGTCGCTTTTCATCTCAATAGAACAAGATTATTTCAGTTTTCGCTTAATTATTATTAAAGGATAACGGATGGTTAAAATGGCTGAGAGCGGCTAAGTTATTGATAAAAACAATTATGAATACAACCGCGGTAACTGTAAAAAAATGCTGTTAATTCAAAACCAATGGCAACATAACGGCAGGCTTTTAACAATCTGGAGCCATAGGAGCCGCTCCATTCTCCAAACCACAAGACTGGCACTGCAAAAAGAGATCAGCGGAAAGTTATGCCGCTGCTGCACCCACCTAAAAGGCCACGGTGGAGGTTTAACCAGAAATATCGGCGACTACAAATTCGTAGCCCGTTTCGATATAGCCCGCTATTATGAAAACATACAGCACCAGGTGCTGTTGGAGCGCCTAAAGAAAATGGGAGTGTCTCCTCAAAACCTCGCCGTAGTAATCGACTATCTCAGCCAGCCGGATATTCATGATACCGGCATCGGCATGACTGCCGGGGGCAGCCTCTCCCCACTTCTCGCTGCGGTAATGCTATCACCTTTAGATGATGCCATGGTAACCATGAGACGCAAAGAAGAGATATTTTACCTGAGATACATGGATGATTGTGTGATCCTGGCTAAAACCAGACACACCTTCCGCCGCGCCATCAAGCGAGTCCATCAAATAATAAATTCCCTGCAACTCAGTTT
>CAZTWC010000337.1:0-3947 GCA_964617105.1 uncultured Myxococcia bacterium | reverse complement strand
TGGTTAGTGTGGCTGCCTCGCTGATCCCCTTTTTGCAAAATGATGACGCCAACCGTGCTCTAATGGGATCAAACATGCAGCGCCAGGCTGTCCCTCTGTTAAAAACTGATGCACCCATTATTGGAACCGGTATAGAAAAAACCGTAGCCCGGGACTCCGGCGTTACCATAGTGGCAAAAAGAAGCGGAGTAGTAGAATCGGTTGATGGGGTCAGAATCGTCATCAGAGTGGTTAATGACCTTGAAAATACTATAGAGGAACAGGACCTCACCAGTGAAATAGATATCTATACTTTAACCAAGTACCAGCGTTCCAACCAAAACACCTGCATAAATCAAAAATCTATAGTTGAAAAAGGTGATCTTATCCGGGCAGGAGAGATCATAGCCGATGGTCCGGCTACTGATATGGGTGAATTGGCATTGGGCAAAAATGTTACTGTGGCTTTTATGCCCTGGGGCGGTTACAACTTTGAGGACTCTATCCTGGTTTCCGAGAAATTATTACATGAGGATTATTATACTTCTATCCACATTGAAGAATTTGAGTGTATAGCCCGAGATACCAAATTGGGGCCCGAGGATGTTACCAGGGATATCCCCAATGTGTCAGAAGAGGCTCTCGGCGAACTGGATGAAAGCGGAATAATCCGAATTGGTGCGGAAGTAAAACCTGGAGATATCCTGGTGGGAAAAATTACCCCCAAAGGAGAAACCCAACTTAGCCCAGAAGAAAAACTGTTAAGGGCAATCTTTGGTGAAAAGGCGGGTGATGTAAGGGATTCCTCACTAAAAGTTCCACCAGGCGTGGTAGGCACGGTAATCTCAGCCAAAATATTTTCCCGCAAGGGTATTGAAAAGGATGACCGGGCTAAAGACATTGAAGACCAGGAAGAAGTACGTCTTAATAAAGACCGTCAAGACGAAAATAAAATAATTAAGGATAGTGCCAAAACTAAAATCTGCGCTTTGCTTAAAAATCAAGTAGCCAATGCCAGTCTTATCGATTCTAAAAAAGAAGTCCTAATCGCTAAAGATACCACCTTACACGAAGAGATGCTGGCAGATATTCCCTTGCACCTTCTGAAAAACCTGGAGATTACCAAAGCCAGTGTTAAAGAAAAAATACCCAAGATTTTAGAATCCATGACTGAGCAATTGGAATTAGTTGAATTGGTGTTTAATGAAAAAATCACCCGCTTGAAAAAAGGGGATGAACTACCGCCAGGAGTTATAAAGATGGTTAAGGTTTATGTTGCTATCAAACGTAAACTGGCGGTGGGAGACAAAATGGCCGGCCGGCATGGAAACAAAGGGGTTATTTCTCGTATTTTACCAGAACAGGATATGCCCTACACTGCCGATGGCATCCCGGTTGATATAGTCCTGAATCCTCTGGGGGTTCCATCTCGTATGAACGTTGGCCAAATTCTGGAAACCCACCTTGGTTGGGCAGCCCATTCTCTCGGAAAACAATTGGCGGAACTGGCGGAACGGGGAATGATTTTCGTGGATAAGATGAGGGATAAATTAAAACAAATTTTTGTATCCGAATCTATACATGAATTTATAGAGCAGTTAAACAACGATGAAGTAATCAAAATGTGTCGGAAATTAAAAAAAGGAATCCATTTTGAAACCCCGGTTTTCGATGGGGCAACTGAAGAGGATATCCGTCATTTTCTAGGATTGGCTGGACTGTCTGAAAAAGGTCAAACCACCCTGTACGACGGTATTAGTGGCGAAGCCTTTGATTCCGATATTACGCTTGGCACCATGTACGTGTTCAAACTTCATCACCTGGTAGATGATAAAATCCATGCCAGATCTATTGGGCCATACTCTTTGGTAACCCAGCAACCCCTGGGTGGAAAAGCCCAGTTTGGCGGGCAAAGACTGGGTGAAATGGAAGTTTGGGCCATGGAAGCCTATGGTGCGGCTTACAGCCTGCAAGAATTTTTAACGGTAAAGAGCGATGATGTATCAGGGAGGACAAAAACCTACGAATCCATTGTGAAAGGTAAAAATACCCTGGAAGCGGGTTTACCGGAATCTTTTAATGTTTTGATAAAAGAACTGCAAAGCCTGGCTCTGGATGTTTCGTTAATCTAGTCGTATTCGGCTGCATCTCGGCTAACAAGGCGCCGGTTCCAAATTCTCGCATGAATACTGCTAATCGTTCGAGTTAACTCATACTCAAAAGGAGTAATCAATTGAAAAAAGATCTATTTCATTTTTTCGATAAGCCAAAAGATCCTCTTGCATTTGACTCTATCAAGATATCGCTGACCTCTCCAGAAAAAATCCTGGAGTGGTCTTGTGGCGAGGTAAAAAAACCTGAAACCATCAATTACCGAACCTTTAAGCCGGAAAAAGACGGCCTCTTTTGCGCCAAAATATTTGGTCCAGTAAAAGATTATGAGTGTAATTGCGGTAAATATAAACGGATGAAGCACCGGGGCATAGTGTGCGAAAAATGCGGTGTTGAAGTTATCCAGTCCAAAGTGCGTCGCGAGCGGCTCGGCCATATCTCACTGGCTTCTCCAGTGGCTCATATCTGGTTTTTAAAAAGCCTGCCCAGCCGGATTGGAAACGTTCTGGACGTCACGTTAAAAGATCTGGAAAAAGTTCTCTATTGTGAAGCATATATTATTATTGATCCTTTAAAAACCACCCTGAGAAAAGGGGGCCTTCTTAGTGAGGACAAATTTCAGGAAGCCATAGAGGAATTTGGCTTTGACAGTTTTATCGCCGGAATGGGTGCCGAAGCTGTTAGAAATCTCCTGGTGGCGATTGATGTAAAGGAACTAAGTAGTCAATTGCGTAAAGAGATGAAAGAAGCCCAAAGCGAGGCTAAGCGAAAAAAACTATCCAAACGGTTGAGAATAGTCGATTCTTTTGCAGAATCGGGTAATAAACCTGAGTGGATGATGCTCACCGATATACCGGTAATCCCCCCGGATTTGCGTCCTCTGGTCCCTCTGGATGGCGGTCGGTTCGCCACCAGTGACTTGAATGATCTATATCGAAGGGTAATCAACCGGAACAACCGGCTCAAACGACTGTTAGAACTTTCAGCTCCAGAGATCATTATTCGTAATGAAAAAAGAATGCTCCAGGAAGCAACGGATGCCTTGTTTGACAACGGTCGACGGGGAAAAGTGATCACCGGGCCAAATAAGCGGCCATTAAAATCGCTATCCGATATGTTGAAAGGAAAACAGGGACGTTTTCGTCAAAACTTGCTGGGCAAGAGGGTAGATTATTCTGGTCGTTCCGTTATTGTGGTTGGCCCAGAGTTGAAGTTGCAGCAATGCGGCTTACCTAAACAAATGGCCATTGAATTGTTCAAACCTTTTATCTACAACAAATTGGTGGATAATTTTTACGTAACTACCATAAAAAGCGCCAAAAAGATGGTGGAAAAGGAATGCCCTGAAGTTTGGGATATGCTGGAAGAGGTGATCAAGGAGCATCCCATTCTCCTAAACCGCGCCCCCACCTTGCATAGACTCGGTATTCAAGCCTTTGAACCGATTCTAATCGAAGGGAAAGCAATCCAGTTGCACCCCCTGGTTTGTGCTGCTTTTAATGCTGATTTTGATGGTGACCAGATGGCGGTTCATATACCGCTTTCCCTGGAAGCACAGATGGAAGCCCGGGTCTTGATGATGTCCACCAATAACATCCTGTCACCAGCCCACGGCAAACCAATTATCAATCCCACCCAGGATATAGTGCTGGGGATTTATTATATGACCAGGGAAAATCCCCTGGCCAAAGGGGCAAAAAGGAAGTTTTACGGAATTGAAGATGTTCGTATTGCTTATGATAATGATCTGGTGGAATTGCAGGCCCCCATTGAAGTCATAATCGATGGTTCGAATAAAAAAACTACCGTGGGCCGGGCTCTTCTGGCAGAAATACTCCCAGAAGGGGTGGAATTCG
>CAZTWC010000336.1:0-3961 GCA_964617105.1 uncultured Myxococcia bacterium | reverse complement strand
AAATTATAATGGCGATGCCACCGATCCTGTGGGGCTTTCAAGTGGCTCGTACCGGGTTCTACGCGGGGGCATCTGGAGCAACTACGCCCGGTACTGCCGCTCGGCGGATCGCAACAATTTCTCGCCCGGCTACCGCTTCAACTACATCGGTTTCAGGCTCTTGAGGTCAATGCCTTAGGTCGTGCGTAAGCCGACCTTTACACTTTGGTTTTTTACCCTTGTGAATAGCGATTAGCCCGGAAGCCCCAGGATGGGTCTCGATCAAGCTTTAGTTCAGATCCCTCCTGGGGATGGAGGGCGGGGTTGGAGTAAGCGAAGGTGGTTTATTGGCGAGGGAGATAATTGTGGTGTTCGGCCGGAGGCCGCGCGCGAAAATTTTAAAACTACATTATTCCCACTATGGGTTGTGCTATGAAAATTAAAGTATTTACGATCAAATTCAATCCTGACAACATTGATTTTAATGACGATGAAGTTCAGGAATTTATCAAGGATAAAGAAGTGCTGTCGGTCAGTGACAACTTCTTTTTTCATGAAAAACAACCCTATCTGATGTTGATTATCACTTTTCGGGAAGTTGAAAATGATTTTGGACGCAAAAGATATCCGGTGGACAAGAAAAAGATCAAAGACTGGCGAACTATTTTTGACGACCAGGAAAAGACTGTCTACGATGCCCTGAAAAAATGGCGGGAAAAGCAAGCCAAACAGGATCCTGTGCCCCTGTATATCATTTGCATGAACCAGCAGATGGCTTTTATGGCTTGGGAAAAACCGCAGAATTTTGCTGAACTGAGTTGCTATGATGAATATTTCAGAACTCAAATTTTTTGAAAAATAAATTAAGCAATTTGATGGAATTTACAAAAAAGGGCCAGAGGAAGAAGAGTTAAAGAAGAAATTTAAAATAATTAGTTCTGCACCAGGCATAGGTCCACTGACAGCAACGGCCTTAACCTATGAAATCGGTGACTGGAGTAGATTTAATAATGAAAAAGAGATCTCAGCCTTTGCAGGTTTAACACCATCAGAATATTCAAAGCGGTGAACATGATTACAAAGGCAGGATAACGGGGCAAGGAAATCCCTGGCTAAGAGCATTATTGGTAGAGGCATCCTGGACAACAATAAAACGTGATCCTGGTTTGAATGCTTTTTACAAAAAACTTAAAGCCAAAAAAGGTGGCAAAAGGGCAATAGTAGCCGTTGCCAGGAAGTTGCTGTGCCGTATTTATGCAATGGTAAAAAATAATCAAATGTATGAATTGAATAAAAAGGCGGCCTAAAAAAGAAGAGAACATTTTTTTGATAAAAGCGGAGCATGCAAAATGAGGAGACACTAAGGTGTCTACCCCGGATAGGAGACTGTTATTTGTCAAAAAAACAAATGATTTGTTCCGAAATAAAATATTAAGCAATTTCGTTGACTATTCACATAGGAAATTGACCACCCCCGAGCAAATTTATCCTATAAGATGGTCCAAATATTAACCCGTTTTATAGGAGGTTTTTGGAGGTGCTGACAGTAGAGCAGTTAACAACATGGGGCAATAGGAAAAGAATCAACCGGTAGGTAGGCGGTAAAAAGGGTGCCTGACAAATATTTATAAAGTGCGGACACTGTTGGCTTAATTGGTGATTGTTTGGTAAGATGAATTACTAAATGGAGTATAATATGGTTTCATAAAAAACTTTCAGGTTTTGAGTTATGGGGAGTGAAATAACGTTACAATCGAAAGAATATAAAGACTGTTTATCTGATTTAAAGACTAGAGTGCGCCAAGTACATCAAAGCAGCGGTTATAATTTGCAAAAATTGCTCGCCAGAGCGGAGAAGATGACTGATTTACCAGAATTAGATTAAATGTTAAGATAGGATTTATATAGAAAAAGAAACTATTAAATTGAGACTACAACAAAGGACAATTGGATGTTTTTAACCCAAATAGATTTTTCTGAACATCGGGGACAACCCAATGAATGGGTACTAGAAGGTGTTGAGCTAAAAAAAGAGACCCTCTTGGCAGGAAAAAATGCCACTGGAAAAACCAGGTGCCTGAATGTGATCAATGCCCTGGCTACATTGCTATCCGGAAAAGTAGGGCCCCATTCCAATGGTGACTGGCAATGTACATTTACCAAAGGTAAAGACAATTACAAGTATAGACTTGTAATTCAGGATCAGAAAGTTAAGTTGGAAACATTGAAACTGAGAAACACAAAATTTATTGACCGGGCAGATGGTAAATCCAGAATCAGATTTTTTAAAAACGGCAACAGTAAACTGGATCCGTTTTTTCCCCCGGAAGATAAACTCGCTATCAATGTTCAGAGAGACAAGAAGGTATTACCCTTTTTAGAGGAATTAAATGACTGGGCGGTCAATGTTTACTCATACACTTTTAGCTCGGCCAGGCCAAATCATATAGTCATCCCTAATGCATCAGAGTCTATGTTGCGAAGTTTATCTACAGTGCCTACCCTGCTTCTAAGTGGTACCAACAAGTATGGCGGTGATTATATTGATGGGATTATTAATGACCTGGAAAAAGTTGGCTATAATGTCGAAAAAATAAAAATAGGGCAAAAACTGGTGGCAAATCTACCGCCAAATATACTGATGGCCTCTGTCAAAGAGAAAGATCTGCAGTGTCATACCGATCAAGTATCCATGTCCGCTGGTATGTTCAGGGCATTCTCTATTTTGGCGGTGATCAACTATCTTCTAATCGAGAATAAACCTGGAACCATTATTATTGACGATCTTGGTGAGGGTTTGGACTTTGAGCGTTCGTCACGATTGGCGGAAGTTATTTTTAACAAGATTGGCAACTCCTGTTTAAATCTGATTGTTACTACCAACGACCGTTTTTTGATGAATAAAGTTCCGATTGAAAACTGGAATATTCTTGAACGAGAGGGGCATATAGTTAAGGCATATAATTACAAAAACAGCAAAAAAGCATTTGATGAATTTATATTCACCGGTCTAAACAATTTTTCCTTTTTTTCCTCTAATTTTCTCCATACCAAAGAGGAGGCAGGTGAATGATCAAAGTCGCCTTTTTTTTGGAGGGACAAACAGAACAGATTTTTATCGAGAAGTTATTACAACAACATATTGGATATCAGGGACAAATAGTCAAGATAAATTTAAGAGGGAGGCCGTCCTTTTTAGGAACAAAAAACAGGTTTAAAACCAGAAAAAGTGATAACTATTATTTTCTCCTGGTTAATGTAGGTTCAGATGAAAAAGTGGTGAGTGTTATTAAGGAAAACCTGAAAGCAATGACTGGCCAATCCAAATTTCAGGCAATATTTGGAATTAGAGACGTTTATCCAGAAGTGCAGAGAGAGGATAAGAATAAACTCTATATAAGTATTCGCAACCAAATCCCTACCGATAAAGTAAAAATTGTTCTGGCCACCATGGAGATCGAAGCATGGTTTTTAGCTGACCACAACCTTTTTTCACAAATAGATAGCAGATTGACACCTGGCTATATAAAAAAGAATCTAAACCACCATAATAAGCCTGTTGACCTGGTTAATGACGATCCAGAGAATCGCTATGACCGCCCTGCCAATATTGTAAAAGATATCTATAACCTGGTGAGCTTTAAATACAAGAAGAGGAAAGATGATATTCATAAGATCACTAATAAAATCGACTATGACACCCTATGTTTAACAACCAAAGATCAAGGAAAGATAAAAGCCTTTCATAATTTTATGGACGAACTGGACCTGGTGATAAATAAAAAAAAATAAGTGTCCGAAAAACTAATTCCCCCCCTTTTCCTGCTTTTACCTATAATGCCCAGGTCGGGACTAAGTCGGGACCAAAAGGAATGGCTTAAAATTCATGGAGGCAAAGATGAATGAATACAGGCACTTTTGAACAATTTATAGTTTGAATTGCATGATAGCCAATTTTCTTGCCAAAGCGGATAAGTTCGAT
>CAZTWC010000335.1:0-3977 GCA_964617105.1 uncultured Myxococcia bacterium | reverse complement strand
CTGCTCTGCTGTCTCAGCCATCTCGGCCATGGAATCGACCATAACTGTAAAAGCATGGCCAAGGCGATCGTTTTCAGAACGGGGCTCTACACTGGCGTTCAAGTCACCAACTGCGATCTGCTCCGCTGTCCTGGCCATTTCGGTCATGGAGGCAACCATGGCCACAAAAGCTTTGCCAAGGCGATCACTTTCTGAACGGGGCTCTACACTGGCGTTCAAATCACCAACAGCGATTTTCTCCGCAGTAAGTGACATCTCCTCCATGGAATTGACCATAGAGACAAAAGCATTTCCCAGTAAATCATTTTCTGATCGGGGCCTTACATTTAAAGAGAGATCCCCTCTGGCCAAATTACTGGCAACTTTAATCATCTCCCTGTTCGAGTCTAAAACAGTGTTAATGCTGTTTAGCATCTTTTTATACTCACCCTGATAACTTTCGGGAATATTATCACACTCCTCACCCCTGGCCACTTTACCCAAATACTCCTGGATCAGCAGAAAGACCTTAACAATCATCTCCATGGTAGAGTTGACACCATCTATTATTTTTTTATACTCTCCAGAAAATTTATCTGAGTCTGCTCTCACATTTAAATTACCGTCATGAGTTGCATCGGTGAGCATGTTAATATTTTTTACAATTCCTTTTATAGTCTCTGCCATCCCTGCCAACTCATTGAGAAGTTGCCCCACTTCGTCTTTCTTGCCGCTGGCAAAATCTATTTGCAAATCACCATTGGCAATTTTCTTTACATCATCCACCAAAAGCCTCAAAGGGCGGGCAATCTTTATCTGGCTGATAACCAGGATAAAACCAAGAATTACCAGGTTTAAAATCAATAGAACCACTTGCATAATTTTCAGTTTTGTAACATTATTGGCAGCGGCTTTCTCGGCAGCAAAAACTGCCTCGTTGGTTAATTTGAAGTAATTTTCACTCTCCGTAAGAAGTCGGGGCATAATCTCCGGATCTTCTAAATAAAAATCTACCGTTTCATTAAGAGACTGCCATTTTTGATTTACCTCTCCAATTTTAGTGATAAAATCATCATCAGAAGGTGGGGGTAAATTTAATTTAACATTTCCTTCCATCAGGCCATTTATAATTTTAGTTATCTTTTCTTGCAGTTCTTGATTTTTTTGACCTGCCAAAGCAAATTTGACCATTCGTTGGGTAGCACCCCTGACAATGCCGGAGAAGTTAACAACTCGACCGTCACCTTTCATTTTATCCAATTGGTCATAGACCATGTAGGCATTCAAAATACTAAAGGCAACTAAAACGGTCACGATAATCTTTAGCTGAGTCGCTATCTTCATAAGCTATTTACCTCTTCAGTCTAATTAAGCAACTTTTCTCAACTGACTACGTATAGAGAGAAACAAATAAGCACCCTGACCAGCACTTTACATCAATTGCTTATTATTATACCAGTATGTCAGTATATTACCAAACAATTTCTCAGAATTTTATTAGTTTATGTCCTTATTTAGAATGTGCATTTACAATCTTTTTGTTTCTCATAACGTGGGGAGATATTTAGCCTGTTTTTTTGCAGAGCTTCTCGAATTTGAAAAAGTGTGCTTAAATAAAACATTCTTGAAAACGCTCATAAAGAAATGCTGGTTAATCATGATTAGAAAAAAACTACTTAAAATGCTGGTTCACTTGGTAATGACACTGCTTGCGAGGCTTCTTTTTATCTTCAAGAAGCCATTGATCAATAATACCCTTAAATGCTCTTAATACTGGCGCTTCTCTGACACTTCTCTTTCTTGGTGGCGGTTTTGAATTTTTTAGTGCCTGCCGAACATCCCGCCGGTGAATATGCCTATTTCTGGCTATCCCGCTTATCATAACGGAATTTGATCAAAGGTGGGGCCAATTTAGAGTAACAGACTCATGAGTTTGAAACTTTTCGGTAATTATGGTAATTACTAGAGATATTCTTGATGCTTGATATCAACTAATGTGGAATATTATTAGGAGCCTTGATTATGCAAAAATCATTCACAATGTTTTTATTGATTGCTCTGAGTCTGTTTTTAGCAAACTGCGGAACTGAGGATGACAAGGCTTGTACGCCAGGCTCAACCCTGGTCTGTAACTGTACTGCTTATAAAAAGGGTGTTCAGGTCTGTAAATCAGATGGAAGTGGATGGGATATATGTGTATGTGAAGAAGGTAACTCGAAAAACACAAAAAGTGTTGAGGGTGATACCTGTTCCCAAACTGCTGATTGTTTTGAGCCCTTGCAATGTAAGGATTCAAAATGCCAGACAGTGTGTGGAGATGGTCATAAAGGCAAAAGTGAAATATGCGACGGTGACACAAAGGGTTGTAAGGACATAGATTCAACATATACAAGCGGAGATGCTAAGTGCAAGAATGACTGTACTGGGTATGATAACGCGAACTGTGAAGGAGGTTCAGGTGATACAACCTCTGTATTTGTCAAGATCGCCGCTGGTACTTTCACCATGGGCAGCCCCTCTGGCGAGGCGGCCAATGAATCGGATGAGACTCAGCACCAGGTGACGTTGACGTACAACTTCGAGATACAATCAACCGAGGTGACGCAGGGTCAGTTCAAAAAATTGATGGGCTATAATCCGAGCGATTATTTATCTTGTGGAGATGATTGCCCGGTGGAGAAGGTGAATTGGCATGAGGCGTTATTATATTGCAACAAATTGTCCATTAGTAAAGGAGTTGAAGAATGTTTTGAATGTGCAGGTAATTGCAGTCATGCCTCGTGCGGTGAAGGATATTGTGATTTAACTTGTTTGACATGCAGTTTAAAGTCCAAGTTCAGCAAGCCACAGGATTGCAGTGGTTATCGATTACCCACAGAGGCGGAGTGGGAGTATGCGGTACGTGCGGGCACGACAACGGCGTTTTATAATGGAGGTATTACCAGCACCAGTAGTGATCCAAATATGGATAAGATAGGTTGGTATAAATACAATTCAAGCGATTACACCCATGTGGTAAAAGGCAAGGATGCCAATGACTGGGGATTATATGACATGAGTGGCAATGTTTATGAGTGGGCGTGGGATTGGTATGATAAAAGTTATGGAGGAGATGTAACAGACCCTGTGGGACCTTCTAGTGGCTTTTACCGCCTGACTCGCGGTGGCAGTTGGGCCCACGACGCTCTGAGCAGCCGTTCGGCGAATCGCGGCAACAAATCGCCCGGCACCCGCACCGACTGGCTCGGGTTTCGCCCTTGTAGATCAAAATAATGCGCTACCATTTAATTTCAGTAAGGTATAAATTATCTTCATTATTTTGTCAGAGACTTGACTATTCATTCATAAGTATTGTTATTTTCTTATTATGGATTTTTTTGTTTCTCTATCTCAGAATACCTGCTGCTGTAGCAGCGGATGTTGCGGAAGATAAGGAAAAAAAAGAGCAGACTAAGGTTGAGAATGGCAATAGCAAAAAAAAGAAGTTAATATTACCTGAAATAGAAAGCCGCGGAGATTTAACAATCTCTTATCAGCATTTTTTTGAAGGAAAGAATAATCACAAGGTACAAAACGATTACAAAACTCCTCTAAGCACAATACGTGATAAGGTAACCGACAATACTGTCGGAGTGGATGGACAGGCGGTGACTTATTTCCTGAACAAACGGATGAATTTAACTTATGGAGGGATGTGGTATAGAGATTTTGTAAGTGCCAAACGTGAGAAATGGACTCCCAACAGTCTATGGTCTGTTTCAACTGATAAAGCTTACCCCGATGGTTCCACTTATGACACATACGGGATTTATCTACTCAATGAGGGAGATGCCCTTCGTATGGCTGATAAGCATATAGTGCGCCTTAATGGTGGATCGATTACATGGAATGGCGGCCCATACCCCTGATAAAGTTGATCTTCCAGCAGTAGATTTTTCTCATCTGGGGCAAATAACTGCTTGACATAATCTATACATATATGATACTATCTATTCATA
>CAZTWC010000334.1:0-3978 GCA_964617105.1 uncultured Myxococcia bacterium | reverse complement strand
GCACCCCACAGTCACCTGGATCAACAAACTTGATGCCTCTGAAGGGGGACGATAAAGGCTACCCTCATAGTTCATAATTTATTCTCCCAATCCTTTTGAGTTACTGGTACCTGTAACGCTGTTAGCCGAGATGCAGCCAAATTCGTAGCAGAAGGGGGTTTTCGGACAGGAACTATACTAAACTATTTGCATGAAATCGTTACTGTCTTTGGATACCAGACACCTGGAAGTATTGCACTTACTGCAAATTGAGCCAAGCCATTAATAAAGGAAAATTCGGTTTTAACCGATGCCCATTCTTTATCCTGACACTGCCCTTTGAGATCCACAGGGTCACTTACTTCTACCAGAGCAAGCGCTACGTTGTGATGCCATTTCTCCACGGCTTGCCCGGTAGGCGCCTCATCTCTTTTATCAAAATGGATGGTTGTACAAGCCGACATGAGTATAACAAAAAATAAAACCGATAAAATTTTAATATGCATTATTTGCCTCCAATCTTTTAGTCTGTTTATTTAGAGCACCATACTTTAACAGTATGGGGAGCGTAAATTCCTATGGTGACAAAGCCTAAAAGACCATCAACAAAAGTCTGTTGGGATTGCAATTGTTGGGCATTTTGACCCTCTTTGCAAACTTGCCCGACTTTAACCCGGTGTTCTCCAGACAAACCCCAAAAGTAAAAATTCTTTCTCTCTTCATAACTTGGGGGGGACACCAATTTTCCGCCTCCATGCGGTCGAATGGTTACAGTTGAGCATCCAATCATGAACATACAAAGTAAAATAAAGACAACTGCTTTGTGCATCTTTTCTCCTTTCAATTCTTGATAATAAAAATAAGCATAATTCCAACCCTAGTACTATTACGCCAGCTATCAATTGTCAATAGGAGAGAGCATTTTGACTTGCATATTAACTATTGCAACTATTTAAACATTATAGTAATATTTCTAAGGCTTAAAAACAACTCTACGAAAGGATTGTTAAATGAGAAACCAGATAAAACATCTCCGTTTTACAAATATTTTTATTTTTATGATCAATTTATTGATCTTTGTCTCTTGCCAAAGGGATATTGAACCCCAAAAACCTCACATAGGGTCTCCAGGAACAGTTGGTACAAATATCCGTCAGGCGATTACAGTTGGACCTACTTTAACCACTCAGGCGTCGAGCGACATCACCGCCACCACTGCCACCGGTCACGGTAATATCACCAACTTTAATGACACAAATGGCGCCATTCAACATGGGGTGTGCTGGAGCCTTAATCCCTATCCCACCATATCCGATACTTGCACAAATGAAGGTGCGACTTCTACCCTGGGTGCTTTTTCCAGTAGGATGGGGTCAAAGATTTGGATGAATCAGGTGAAAATTCTCTGAAAGATGGACCGGTAGATACGGACAAAGACAAAATCTTCGACTATCTCGATGATGACAGCGATAACGACAATGTTAAAGATGGCAAAGATAATTGTCGAATAATTGCTAACCAGGATCAGAAAGATCGGAATAAGGATGGAGTCGGAGATCTGTGTGAAAAGGATTGGGATGATGATAGCGTGGAAAACGAACAGGATAATTGTCCCCTGAAAGCCAACACCGACCAGCAGGACAATGACCAGGATAAAATTGGTGATGCCTGCGATGATGACGATGATAACGACAAAATTAAAGATAGAGATGACAATTGCCCCAAATTTCCTAATCAAGATCAAATTGATATAGATGGCAATGGCACTGGTGATGCCTGTGAAGACAGTGACCAGGATGGTCTCCCCGATCAAGTTGAAGAAGAGCTAGGCAGCGACCCCCATAACGCTGACTCTGATGGTGATGGGATTAACGACAGGGAGGAGATAAATAATATTTCCTCGAATCAGAAAACGACGGATTTGTTAAAAGATACTGATGGTGACACCATACCCGATATTAAAGATATAGGTAATCAAGACCCCTATGACGATGATATTATGGTGACTGGCGGCTGTTCATTGGAGCGTTCGATTACCGGTAACAAAACGGAAGATGGCCGGGCCAAAAACAGGAGGGTGGAGTTCAGGATTATTAAGTAGTGTTCGTCCGACCTCGGTGGAGAGATTTGTCCGCTTTTGTGATGTCACACTGGTGCTTGACAACTCACATGCGATTGCCGATTTTGGGTTTTTAACCGCAACTCTGATTGACAAGATTGACTATTTTTGCCAGATTGAATAAAATTCGAATCTCACCAGGTAATTGAGAGTTGACAATTTGGTTCAGGCAGAATCCCATAATGTCAACCCGGCATTAAAATACCGGGATTTCTTCATCATCTTAAAGGATCAACAAAATGGCAAAATCGGTTTTAGATATTTTAAAGTCAAGAGGATTTATAGAGCAAATCACCGATACAGGGCTGGATGAAGAGTTGGATAAAGGGAAGGTGACCATCTATGCCGGTTTTGACCCTACTGCGCCCAGTTTGCACCTTGGACATGTAATCCCAATCATGGCTCTCAGTCATTTTCAGCGGGCCGGCCACAAACCAGTGGTGGTTATCGGTGGCGGTACCGGTATGATCGGTGATCCTAGCGGTAAAAGCGATGAGAGAAAACTGCTGGATTTGGAAACCATTGCCAAAAATGCCAAAGCGTTAAAGGAACAATTTTCCCGTTTTCTCGATTTTAACTCGGAAAATGGCAATAATGCTATCATGGTAAACAACTGGGATTGGCTGGGCTCTTATAGCATGGTCGATTTCTTACGTGAGGTGGGAAAACATTTTTCGGTCAACGCCATGATGGCCAAAGAATCGGTCAGGGCCAGGCTGGAGGATCGGGAGCAGGGAATATCCTACACAGAATTCAGTTACATGATCCTGCAGGCTTACGACTTTTACCATCTTTTCAAGGAGCATGATTGCCTGCTGCAAATCGGCGGCAACGATCAGTGGGGCAATATTACCGCTGGAGTAGATTTGATCCGGCGTAAAAAAGGTACCCAGGCCCACGGCCTGACCTTTCCCCTGCTCACCACCTCTTCGGGCACCAAATTTGGTAAAACCGAAAAAGGTGCTATCTGGCTGGATCCGCAAATGACCTCTCCCTATAAACTCTACCAGTATTGGATTAACGTGGATGATCACGATGTTATCCGCTGGTTAAAATTGTTTACCTTTTTAGAGTCTGAACAATTGGCCGCCCTGGAACAATCGCTCAAGGAAAAGCCGGAAGCCCGGGAGGCTCAGCGCCATTTGGCACACGAATTTACCCTGCTGGTGCACGGAAAAGAGACTGCCGATGCAGTACAAAAAGTATCAACTATTCTGTTTGGCGGAACTATAGAAAATATTGACAAAAATGTGATCAATTGCCTGATACAGGAGGTCCCGGTAAGCGAAAATGCGGACGCTGTTCTGGCTGAGGGAAAATTGCTGCTGGATCTGTTAGTATCCACCGGTCTCTGTAAATCAAAGGGCGCCGCCAAAAGATTGGTTACCCAGGGCGGGGCATACATCAACAACCAACGCTGCAAAGATCTTGAAGCCAGAGTGGGAAGTGAGCATTTGCTAGCTGACATCGGTATCCTGCTAAGAGCCGGGAAAAAAAACTACCACTTGCTGGTGAAGGAATAGATTTAAGAACGAAAAAAATTCCTGAATTTTAATCCCGGGTTGACTCCTCGGATGGATACTATAAATTAAACCAATAAACCAATATTGATTTTTGCCTTTAACATTGATTCGTGTTAAAATCGAAAAAAATTAAATACTAAGGTGGTGTGAGAGGGGTACCGCTAAACCTAAGAAGTTATCGTTCAATAATTCACTTCGTTGCGAGAACCAGGAGCAAAAAGTGGAGGCGCGGACGGCAACTAAGGAGTAACATTATGTTGGTACACTTTTTTCAGGCCCTAATAGTCATTTCCATTTTATTTGGCTCTACTGCCGATCTGGTCGGCCAGCAAAAGGAGATATGGGAACCCAAGAATA
>CAZTWC010000333.1:3153-3990 GCA_964617105.1 uncultured Myxococcia bacterium | reverse complement strand
AAGAACAAATAAATTGATAAAAAGATTTAACAATATCATTTATAGTATAGAACGCACTATAGTGGTGATTTTTATACTGGTCATGACGGTGCTAATATTGTTGGATGTAATCTGGCGTCTATTCATTACCCCTCAAAGCAAAATTGGAAATTTACTAATTTCTATTTTTAATAACTTCGGGCTGGAAACCACAGAAAACTTGCAGCACTTAGTCTATTCTTATATTGCGCCGTTAATAACCTTTGTTATTTTTTGGACTATCGGTTATTTAGCAGTAACCACCAGTGCCAGTTCCGCTAAATACAAACGCCCCTTATGGGCCTGGCTTATCTCCTTTGCCATTATTGCCGTGGCATCATTTGGTATCCACCTTTTTCTCTGGCTCTTCCCTGCCGGCCTTCCCTGGGCTCAAAGGCTATCTCTCTGCCTACTCCTCTGGGTCGGCTTTTTAGGCGCCAGCATTGCCACCTTTCAGGCCAGACATGTAAAAATTGAATCTATCCGCAACAAGATGCCAGCTAAAATTCAACCTTTGCTCCATATTATGTTTGTGTTTATAGCTACCACTTTTTGCCTGGTGATAATGACGCTGGGGTTAAATTGTATAAGTATCAATTGGATAAACTGGGTCACCTCCGGTTATACTGATGATGTTTTTAACACTCTTCCCATCTTGCCTTACTGGCTGGTAAATGCGGTGATACCAATATCTTTTGCCACTATGGCTTTTAGATTTGTTTTGCGGCTGTTTCCCCGTTTGCTGAACTAACATTGAAGCGTTTTTATTTATGACTTTACTCTTCGCCTTGATTATTATTTTACTCATTGTCCTCGGGC
>CAZTWC010000333.1:0-3143 GCA_964617105.1 uncultured Myxococcia bacterium | reverse complement strand
ATTTTGATTGGATCTTTGGCTATACTGAGTTACTATTTTTTCTCCCCGCTTCATTCAAGTTTGGATAATTTTTCTCTGATAATTGAAAACATCTTCCAGTTGACCGATAAGAACATTCTCCTGGCTATCCCCTTTTTTATTATTTCCGGCTCAATCATGACCGCCGGAAAAATCTCTGAAAAACTTATTAACATCGCCAAGGCAGCAGTGGGCTGGATGCCGGGCGGGCTGGCTATATCCACCGTCTTTTCCTGTGCTTTTTTCGCCGCCATCTCCGGTTCCTCTCCAGTAACCGTAATAGCCATCGGCACCATGATGATGCCCACCCTGTTAAAAGAGAATTACCGTGAAAATTTTTCCATCGGACTGATAACTTCCTCCGGGTCACTGGGCATCCTGATCCCTCCCAGTATTCCCATGATTATCTTTGCTATTGTGGCCTCTTTTCAAGCTAACGTGACGGTGAGCGATCTGTTTTTAGCCGGGGTGATGCCCGGACTTTTTATCAGCCTGCTTCTATGTCTCTATGCTTTTTGGGAAGGAAAACGCTTTAATCACTCCACTATCCCATTCAACTTTCAAAAACTAAAGGATAATTTCAAAGATGGTATGTGGGCTATGGCCCTGCCAGTTATCATTTTGGGCGGTATCTATTCTGGTTTTTTTACTCCTACTGAGGCTTCAGCCGTATCGGTTGGTTACGCCCTGGTAGTGGAACTACTGATCCACCAGGAGTTAAAACTAAAGAACCTGCCAGGTATTATTGTCGAATCGGTAATTATCATGGGCAGCCTGCTGTTGATTATGGTCTTTGCCTTCAGTTTCAACGAATTCCTGGTGGAAAAGCAAATCCCCCAGATGATGGTGGACTACCTGATAGAAATTAAACTCTCCCCTTTAACCTTCTTGTTTTCATTAAATATTTTTCTGTTGGTAGTCGGTTGTTTTATGGACATCATCTCCGCCATTTTGATTCTAGTGCCGATTGTTATTTCGGTAGCGGTTAATATGGGGATCCATCCAATCCATTTGGGCATCATTTTTATAGTTAACTTAGAAATAGGCTATTTGACGCCCCCCATGGGCCTCAATCTATTTGTCTCCTCCTCCCTGTTTAAAAAACCTATCGAACAGGTAATAAAATCGGTATTGCCATTTCTGCTGATCATGACCTTTTCTTTGCTGGTGATTACCTATTTTCCCACATTGAGCATCGGTCCGATAAACCTTCTCAAAGGGAAAGATTTTTACCAGCCGTTATATAGCGAATCAAAATCGAATGTCAGTAAAACTTCTATCATGCAGGAATTTTTTAGAGAAGCAGAAGAAGCACAAAACAAAACCACCCCATCTGATAAAACCAAAGATGAAAAATCAAAAATAATGGAGCCGTCCTTTAAAAATATGGAAGACGAAAAAGAAAAACAAGAAAAGAAAACTCCTGCAGTAGAAGTAGAATAATTTTCAGTTTGCTCGCTTGACTATTTTATGATAGTTACTTAACGGATCAACTTATTTGCTAAAAACATTGAGGTTAACTCCATGAAACTAAAAACATCAACCCCCTTTTTTCTTGTCCTGGTGCTCCTCTCACTTTTTATTCTGGATCCCCC
Organism: uncultured Myxococcia bacterium; assembly: GCA_964617105.1. Taxonomy (GTDB): domain Bacteria; phylum CAZTWC01; class CAZTWC01; order CAZTWC01; family CAZTWC01; genus CAZTWC01. Next base: position 1,530 of record CAZTWC010000333.1, on the reverse strand, counting down.
TGCAGCGGAGGCTAAAAAATTAATACTGCGCTTAGGTACAATAGCCCCGGGCGGCACTCCCTGGGAATGGCACTTGAACAAAAAGCAAAAGGATTTAAGAAAAAATTTTACTAAAAGAAAAATGAAAGTCAAGATCAAAACCTTCTGGGGAGGCATTCTGGGCGGAGAAAAAACTATGGTGCGCCGCTGCCGTCAGGGCAACCTGGAATTGACCTGCGCAACCCTGGCCTCTCTGGCGCCTACAGTGCCCGAGTTAAGCCTAATGGAATTGCCCTTTCTGTTTTCCAACGATAAACAGGTTGATCACATGCTGGATAAAGTGATGTTAAAAAAATTCAAGGAATTGCTTAGACAGAGAGGATTTATCTATTGGTTTTGGGCGGAAAACGGCTGGCGCAACTTTGCCACCAAAAGCAGATTGATCAAAAAACCAAGTGATCTCAAAGGATTAAAGATGCGCGCTCAGGAGAATCGTATCTACATCAACCTTTATCAGGTTCTGGGAGCTTCCCCTATCCCCATCTCAGTGCCTGAAGTCCTTAGTTCTTTACAAACCGGCGTGGTGGATGGATTTGATCAAACCCTGATGTACTCTTTTACAACTTCGTGGTACGAGGGGATAAAATACTTTTCTCTCACCAGACACATCTACCAGAACGTTGTCTGCTTAATTAGTAAAAAATGGGCTGACAAGGTACCCAAAAAAGTAATAGATACTATTCTTATAGGTCAATATAAAGATACCCTTTACAGCCGCAGTTCTCTTCGCAAACTTCGCCCTTTGCTGAGAAAAAACATCGCCAAAGCGGGTATAAAAATCTACCAACCCTCTAAAAAAGAGATCGCTGCCTTTAGAAAAGCCTCCCAACCGGTTTATAGCATGTTCCGCAAAGACTGGGGGAAAAAGACCTCTGCTCTGTTGGATAAGGCTCTGGCAGCGATTAAAAGGATGAAATAATCAACTCAACTGAAGGTCTGTTATCCAAAACCAACTGATAACAGAAAATATTTTGTACAAAATAGCTGCTATCTTAAAAAAAATCGATCAGGGAATCTACCTTCTGGAAAAGGGCGTCATTACTATTTGCTTAATTGTTATGTCGATTCTGGTGACTATGGATGTTTCCTGGCGGGTAGCTAATACCGAACACTCGGTCATGGGCCTGACCATTTATTACTTTTTAGTCTGTCTCTTCGCCTGCCTGGCCTATAAAACCAGGTTGAAAACCATTGGCAAAACCAGCAGTCCGGTCCGCATACTTGCTGCTGGAGTTGGTTTTACTGCTGTAATGGGGATTATTCACTATTTTTATCAGAAAATTTTTGTCAACGGCTTTCCCTGGTCCCAGGAGATAGCCCTGTGCCTGATGCTCTGGGTGGCTTTTGTAGGTATGAGTTTGACCACCAAAGAGAACCGGCATGTTCAAATAGACAGCCTGCGTAAACTGGTGCCCAAAAAATTTGACCGGCAGGTAGATTTTTTGGCTGCCATGATAAATGCCTTTTTTTGTCTGTTTTTAACCATAGTAG
>CAZTWC010000332.1:0-4004 GCA_964617105.1 uncultured Myxococcia bacterium | reverse complement strand
CAAACAGGGCAGAATGTAGAAAACGGTTTTTGGGATTTTTCTGGTCAGCGTTAGCCGTATCTTCTTCTGGGTCAACCTTTAACCAGGATTTTGGTTTGGCTTCCAGGTTGACAGCCCAGAGATCCAGGCTTTGATCTTTTTCATCTTGAAATTGACCACCAAACAAAATCATTCTCTGGTGGATATTATCATAAACCATGGAATGCCATTTTCGCGCTTTTGGATTATCTCCCATGGGATTAAAGGAAATCCACCGGGGTGCTACGCATTCACCGCTGATACATTTTTCTACTCCCTGGCACTTTGGTTTGCAACTATCTGAACTGCCGCAGGAGATTTGCCATAGGCTGGAAAAGAGAACTATCAGGAAAAATATCATCATAATTGGTTTAAACAGTTTATTTCTATACATTTCATTTGCCCTTTCCACAACATTTTTTATATTTTTTACCGCTGCCGCAGGGACATGGTTCATTGCGTCCCACTTTAGGACCTCTTCTGATAGTGCCCTGGTTTGCAATGGGAGCTGCTCCATTGCCCCGACCTTCAATGGTATGACTCTTTTTTTTAGGTCCCACTTCATCTAGGGCTTCCTCCTGGCTGATCTCCACCCGGGACAATATTTCCAGTAAGTTGTGCTTTATTTGAAACATCATATTGGAAAAGAGGTTAAAACCTTCCCGTTGATATTCGAGTTTGGGATTTCTCTGTCCGTATCCTCTCAGATTTATACCCTCTTTTAGGTGATCCAAAGTTTGCAAATGATCTTTCCACTGGGAATCGATTTGGTTCAGGAAGAGCAACTGTTCCACCTTGGGGAACAGTTCGTTGCCCAAATCATCTTGCCGTTTAATCAGGAATTTCTCTGTCTGGTCAAATAAAAACTCTTCGATTTTTTGCCTTGACTGTTGCTGGTTGCTCTCGTTTGTATATTCAGATTCTTTTAGGTTTAGTTTAAGGCTGAATATCTTATGAAATTTGTCCTCCAAACTCTTGATATCCCATTCATCTATACGGCCGTTGTCAGAACAGTAATTGTCGACCATATCAATAATCACTTCTTCTACCCCATCAAGCACCATATCGTGGATATTTTCTCCGCTAAGAACTTGATTTCTTAGGCTGTAGATAGTTTTACGTTGATTGTTCATCACATCATCGTATTCCAGCAGATACTTCCTGATATCAAAGTTGTGTCCCTCTACCCGGCGCTGAGCGTTTTCTATGGCGTTAGTAACCCATTTGTGTTCAATAGGTTGTCCCTCTTCCATACCAAGTCTCTCCATTAACCCCTGGATCTTTTCAGAGCCGAAAATGCGCAGTAAATCGTCTTCCATGCTCATATAGAACCGGGATAAACCTGGATCTCCCTGCCGTCCTGAACGCCCCCGGAGTTGATTATCGATGCGTCTGGACTCGTGTCTTTCTGTACCAAGTACATACAGTCCACCAGCCTCAATGACCTCCTTTTTCTCTTTCTGGCAAATTGTGTTAAATTTTCCCAAAAGTTCCTGAAAACCTTCCGGGTCTTCTTCCTGGTTGGACTTGGCTTTGGCCAGATACTCCGGGTTGCCGCCCAGCATAATATCGGTTCCGCGTCCAGCCATGTTGGTGGAGATGGTGAGCGCTTTTTTTCTACCCGCCTGGGCAATGATAAATGCTTCGTTTTTATGGTGCTTGGCATTGAGGATATTGTGGGGAACCCCCCTTCTTTTTAGCATTTTGTGCAGCATCTCCGATTTTTCAATAGAGATGGTGCCCACCAAAATCGGTTGCCCGTTTTTATGTCTTTCGATGATATCATTTGCCACCGCATTGAATTTTTCCGCCTCAGATTTATATATCTGGTCTGCTGCATCGGTGCGGATCATGCTCATGTGGGTGGGGATAATCATCACATCCAGTTTATAGATTTTTCCAAACTCTTCCGCTTCGGTTTCAGCGGTTCCAGTCATGCCAGACAATTTCTTGTACATACGAAAATAGTTCTGAAAGGTTATGGTGGCCAGGGTTTGGTTCTCATTTTCGATTTTTACTCCCTCTTTGACTTCGATAGATTGGTGGAGTCCGTCACTCCATCTCCGACCAGGCATTAGCCTGCCGGTGAATTCATCAACAATTACCACCTTACCCTGTTCCACAACATAATCCACATCCCGCTTGAAAACATAGTTGGCTCTAAGAGCCTGATTGACATGGTGTATAATTTCGATATTACCTGCATCATAGAGATTTTTCAGGTTCATAAGTTTTTCAATTTTTTCCACACCCTCCTCGGTTAGGCTGGCGCTTTTGCTTTTTTCATCCACGGTAAAATGGATATCCCGTTTTATCTTGGACATCAGGCCGTTGACCTGGTAGTACTTGTTGGTGGATTCTTCCGCCGGCCCGGAGATAATCAACGGAGTTCGGGCTTCATCAATCAGGATGGAATCAACTTCATCCACAATGGCATAATGCAAAGGGCGCTGGACAAAATCGGCAATGTCAACTTTCATGTTATCGCGTAAATAATCGAATCCAAATTCGTTATTGGTTCCGTAGGTGATGTCCGCGCGGTAGGCTTTTTGACGTTGTTGGTCATTGAGGCCGTGGACAATTACGCCGGTTTCCATACCCAGAAAACTGTAGATTTTTCCCATCCACGCCGAGTCGCGTTGGGCCAAATAATCGTTGACAGTGATCAGATGAACGCCTTCACCAGTAAGGGCATTGAGATACACGGGCAGAGTAGCCACCAGGGTCTTTCCTTCACCGGTTTTCATCTCGGCAATTTTTCCTTGATGGAGAACGATGCCGCCAATTAATTGCTCGTCAAAATGGCGCATATTTAAAACCCGTTTTGACACCTCCCTGACCACAGCAAAGGTTTCTGGCAAAAGGGAGTCGAAATTTTCTCCATTATCCAGCCGCTCTTTGAATTCAGGGGTCTTTGCCGCTAATTGCTGATCCGTCAACTTTTCAATTTCTGCCTCCAACAGGTTGATCTGCTCAAACAAAGGTTGGATTTTTTTCAACTCCCGTGTATTTCTAGTTCCAAATATCTTTTTTAAAATATAGTCAATCATTATTTCATTTGCCTGTTTTGAATAAAAAAAATCCCCGGAGAAGAAGATTTCTCCGGGGCATATCATACATTAATTATCAAGGATAAGCACTACTGTTTTTTAAGAACGAAAAAAGTTGCTTCGGACCTGCGGTCGAACTCGCCTGCGGTGGTTCGCGTTGTTTTGTTCGAAGTTAATTCCCGGACGGCATCTAGTTAAGGATATATTTTCTTGGGTTTTCTGGGATTCCGTTAATCCATACTTCATAGTGTAAATGGGGGCCCGTACTGCGACCGGTATTTCCTACCGCACCCAACTGTTCTCCCCGTTTTACCTGGTCTCCCGTAGTAACATCAATTCTACTTAAATGAGCATATCGGGTCATAATATTGTTTTTATGGTCAACCACCACAACTTTGCCAAAAGCGCCGTCTTTTCCAGTAAAAATTATCAGTCCATCAGCAGGGCTGTTGACCGTGGTTCCAATTGCTGCAGCTATATCCAATCCTCGGTGCATTCTGGCTCTGGATGTATAAGGGTCTCTCCTGATGCCGAATTCTGAGGTTGTCCATCCCCTAACAGGCCAAATTGAAGGGGTATATGATAACAGGGTGGTGCGTTGTTTAAAGTAATTGTCCAACTGTTTCATACTTTCCTGCCGCTGCTCGGCTTGGCCCAGAAGCCAGGCCTGCCGGTCTTGCAACAGGGCCATTTTTTTATTTATATTGGTAAAAAATTTGGGTACCTGCTTAATAATTATCTTTTCACTATTTAGTCTTTTACCAGACATTAAATCTTCTTTTTCATGCATAATCGGACCCAGGGCCAGATGCCGGTCAGGATCGTTTAACCTGGTAATAGCCCTCAATTTATTGTCCAGGGTTTTTACCTCGGTCAAATACTGGTTTATCTTAGTGAGTTTGATCTGTATATGCTCAATCACTTTAACATGCTTGG
>CAZTWC010000331.1:0-4023 GCA_964617105.1 uncultured Myxococcia bacterium | reverse complement strand
TTAATTTTTTCCAAAAAAATCCCCATTGGCCGTTTAGTTTCACCGGCCCATCTTGGGCAAAATCCCAGTTTGATAAGTCTAACACTCCATCTTTGGCTGTTGGTGGCTGGCGGCCGGAAAAATCTTGGCCACAAGAAACTAAAAGCAAAAACACTAAAAAAAATAAAATGTGATAGTTTTTTTCCATTGTAATTTCCTGGTTGATACACTTTTTTGCGCCAGCAAAAAATAGGATCACTTGCTTGGTTTACTCATCTTTGATTAAAGAAAAAAGATTACCCATCTATTATCAGTTGATACAGCTCCACCTCATTGCCAATACCTTTGAGGTTAAATCTCCCCGCTTCCTGAAAACACTCCTCTGGCAAAGAGTCACACACATTTTCAGATACAAAAATTTCACCCGGCCGGCAGGCGCCCTCTACCCGGGAAGCATAATTGATACTGGGACCGATGGCTGTGTAGTCGAACCGCTGGCCGCCGCCAAAATTGCCCACCACTGCCGGGCCCTGGTGGATGCCGATCCGCATCTTTAATACTACCCCCTCCTGTTTAAACACCCCTTCCCGGGTCCAAATTTGGTTTAACTCCTTCATAACTCTTTGCATCTCCAGCGCACAGCCGGTGGCTTTAGTGACTTGCTGCTGGGGATTAATCTGCTCGGGAACCCCAAAGAGAACCATAATGGCATCGCCAATGAACTTGTCTATGGTGCCGCCATGAAGAAAAATAACCTCCACCATCCTCTCCAGATATTGGTTCATTATCTGGGCCATCTGCCGGGCTCTCAGTTTCTCGGTCATCTTGGTGAAGCCGCTGATATCGGAGAATAAAATAGTAACTAGCTTACTCTCTGGAGTAGCATCAAAATCGATTTGCCCGGCCAGAATATGGTCAACTAGTTGAGGCGGCAGATAGCGTTTGAGCACATTTTCACTTAGATTTTTTTCCGCTTTTTTCAATTGCAGCAGATTGTTTACCCGGGCCCGCAACTCCCGGGGGTTAAAGGGTTTAGATAAATAATCATCAGCCCCGGCATCCAGACCTTCCAGCCGCATAGACTCAGCGGCTTTGGCGGTCAGCAGTATAAAGGGTATATGCTGAGTGATCTGGTTGGCCCTTATCTCCTGCAGCAGTTGATTACCATCCATTTTGGGCATCATCACATCACTTAGAATCAAATCGGGCCTGACCTTTATAGCTTTTTCCAGACCTTTTTCACCATTTATAGCCTCTACAAGTTGGTAATTACCATCCAGCACAGTTTTAATATAATGGCGCATGTCATAACTGTCCTCCACCACCAGCACTTTGGGAATACTATGGTCTCCAGAGGCATCGCCTATTAGTGTCTCTTTTTCTGCAACCAAATCTTCCTCTGTATTAACCACTAAACCCTCCACATCATCTTCAAATATGGTCTGTTCCAAATCAGCTGAGTAGAGAGCCCGGCGATCAGCCAGCTGGCGGGGAGTTTTCCATTGGTCATCTTGGGTCTTTATAGTATTAGCAAAGGTGCTGACTGGTGAACCGACGTCCCGCCTCTCTTCAAGAGTTGCATCCTCTGCACTGTCAAAGGGAACTTCTAATATCTGATCAGACTTTAAATAACTCTTGCCATAGGGCAAAAACAACTTGAATATACTGCCCTGGCCAGGCTCGCTCTCCACCTCTACCCGGCCGCAGTGCATCTCTACATACTCCTTGACCAGCGACAGTCCGATCCCCGTCCCCTGGTATTCCCGGGTGGAGGAACCATCCACCTGCCGGAATCTTTCAAAAATCTGTTCCAATTGATCTTTGGGAATACCGCAGCCACTGTCTTTAACCTCTATTTGGATCATCTGGCTTTGATCTCCAGCCCCAGAGTCCGGAGATGCCGCTGATTCATCTTTGGCCACAATTTGGACGGCCAGATCCTCAAAATCAGTGCCGGTTAAAGATTTGGACAACACCTGGTGGATAACTCCTCTATCTTGTAATGCCTTAAAAGTCTCCAATTTCTCTAAATCATCATCATCCACCAAAACCACCAGCAAACTCTCAGGACTAAGTCCTTTGGCTTTTGACAACCACTGTTCACACTCCAACTGATTGGCGTATATATTGGCATCCACTACAATGGCATCAAACTTATATTGACTTAGCAATTGTTCTGCCTCCAGAGAACTCTCTGCATCCTCGCTCAAGCCTATTCGCTCCGCCATTTTTATTAGCGATCCTCTAAACAAATTATTGCCCGATAAAACTAAAAAAGATCGCTGCTGCCTAAAACTATTTTTTTCCTCATTCTCTTGGGCCTCTGAAAGGGCCAGCAATATATTGACAGCACCACCTGGGGGAGTAAACTTAAAGGCATTGGAGAGCAAATTAAACAACACTTTTTCTATCTTCTCAGGATCCAGGTAGGTAGATAGGGTGGGCAGATCAGTTTCCAGTTTTAGATCGATCTCTTTACCCTCTGCCAAAGAGGAAAAAGAATCTTTGGTTATATGGAGCATTTTCTTTAGATCCACTGGCCGGGCTTCCAATTGCATCTGGTGGGCGCTAATTTTGGCCAAATCCAGAAGTTGATTGACCAGCCGCAGCAGCCGGCCGGTGTTTCTGTGCATAATCCGTCCCTGCTCTATAAACTGGGCGGAATCGATCTCCTGGTTCATTATCCCTTGCAAAGGTCCCATAATCAAAGTCAAAGGGGTGCGAAGTTCATGGGTTACATTCTGGAAAAATTGGGTCTTTATTTGATCCATTTCCTGGAGTTTGTCATGGGCTTTTTCTAACTCCTGTTTGGCCTGCAAAGCCAGGTTCCTGGCCTGCTCCGCCTCTTTTTTGGCCGCCACAGCCTGGTCGGTGATAGCGGCCTTGTGAGCCAGATGCAGCCTGGTAAGGATACTGTTTACCCTCAATAAAAGATCATCGCTGATAATGGGCTTGGCAATGTAATCATCAGCACCCATTTGCAAACCCAATATCCGGTCCTCCATAGAGGCCCGGGCAGTGACAATTATCACTGGCAGATCCTGCAAAGACTCATCCCCTCTCACCTCTCTCAATACATCTTCACCCGACACATCGGGCATCATCAAGTCTAAAAGCACCAAATCAGGCCGATTGGCTTTGATTTTTTCCAGGGCGTCACGGCCGCCAAAAGACTCAGTTACCTGGTACCCAGTGGCGCGTAAAAGTTCTGACAACACCTCCACATTTATCTGGTTGTCATCCACCACCAGGATATTGAACCGCTCCGGTTCCAGTTTCAGACCCACTCCGGACAGAATATCAGAGGGTTGAGGAGAGACTGTTTTTTCACCTATTTCCTTCTCTTTATCTTGACCGGCCCAGGTAGCCACCTTGGACAACACCTGTTTCTCCTCCTCTTGTTCTGCCTCAATCTCTTCAATTTTTCCGGCCTCACTAACCATCTCCTCCATTTCCGGCAGACTGACTAAAAAAGTTGCACCTTTATTTTTCTCTGACTCGATCTCGATTTTGCCCTTCATCAAATCCACCAGGCTTTTTACCAGAGAGAGCCCCAGTCCAGTCCCCTCATAAGAGCGCCGGGCATCACCCTCCACCTGTTTGAACTCTTCAAATATAGTGTCCAATTGCTCTTTGGGAATGCCAATGCCTTTGTCGGAAACCTTAATTTGCAACCAGGCATCCGTGGAACCGGTCTGGGTTGTTTCCCGGACCAACTTCATCGCCAACTTAATCTGGTTTTTCGCCCCCGGTCGCTTGAATTTAAAGGCATTGCCCAGCAAATTACGCAAAATTGTGAGAATTTTCTCCTGGTCGCTGAAAAACTTGATAGAGTGATGGTCATTATGCCAGTCACTCTCTATTTTAAAACCTGTATCCTGATATTTAAGCATTAAACCTTCAGCTAAAAGTTGCGCCTGTTTTTCGATCTCAGAGAGATTTATCTGGTTTATTTTTAGTTGCAACTCCCCTTTTCTGGACTTGGCTAAGTCCAGAATAGTGTTGACCTGCCTTTTGAGAGAATCGGCCAAATGCTTGATTTTG
>CAZTWC010000330.1:3484-4034 GCA_964617105.1 uncultured Myxococcia bacterium | reverse complement strand
TTTTGGAAAAAAAATCGGTTAAAAGAGTAGATAGATTGACAAAAGATAACCTAGGCTGGAAAGATATTTCCATTTGGGCTCTAAAGTCTTTTAACTGTTGGGTAAAATCAGCGAGGTCAAAAGTCTGGATGTTACTGATAAATTGGGAATAACCCTTTAGAAAATCCAAAGGTTCCATATTCGGCAATGAGATAAGTTCAAAAAGCAAATTATTGACAACCAGGCTGTTATCCCAATCCAGATTGCCGTTCTCAAAGTCTGAAAAAAGAGGGCCCAATAGAGGCATATGGTGAATTTTGGACCATAGATAGAACTTATGATAAAAATTATCTGGTTCAAAAAGTTCACGCCCCGGTTTAATATTATCAATTGGAGAGGTAAGCATCTCTGTACCGGCAAAGATCTCTAAAAAAAGATTGTTGATTATGGCAGGTCTATATAGATCTCTGAAGAGACAGTGCCAGTAATAGACTTTGATTAATTCTTCAGGACGGTGGCAATTATTAAAATCGATTACAGGTTTATGAAAAGCGGCGGTAGTAAAAAAACC
>CAZTWC010000330.1:0-3474 GCA_964617105.1 uncultured Myxococcia bacterium | reverse complement strand
TATAACTTTATTGATAAACAGAGATTGATAGTGATGGATAACTGCGCTGCAGTTTTTCAGCATGGCAGTTAAAATAAGTTTCCCGCATGAGTTCAATTGGTAAAACTTGGCAATATTATAGGCTCTTGTCCAGGTTTTGAATTTATTTATAAATGAATTCAAAAACCGGAAAAGTTCAATTTTGATTTTTTCCAATTCGAAATGAAGAGGTGTACAGGCAATTATTTCGGTTCTATCCAGATCGGTTATACTATCCTGATTGATAACTTTAGAGAACTTGGCCGCCTCATGGGAAGCCAAAGGATCAATAGATGAATCAAACTTTGAAAAAAGGTCAGTCAATTTGTCTTCAATATCATAGTGCAGGAAAGAGCCTGTTTCTACAGTTCTGCTGAAAAAGGGAGATGGATTTTCCGGCTTTGTTTCTAACTGTTCCCAGGTTTTCAGCCAGGTCAGGAATGCTGGGCCGTTGCAGTCATTGTTCTCAGCACCAGATAGAGACAGAGAGAGAATATTTTGGCAAAAATTGGGATTATAAAAGTTTATCGGTTCTATGATATCGGTTAAATAATTATTGGCCATGCTGATATCTTTAGAAAAAGATACCACCGACAAAGCCTGCTCCAGTTCAGTAATTGAGGGAGTTTTGTGTTTAAATTTAATTAAGGTAAAAGATTTTTGTTGAACATTATAAGAAACCAGACAGTTTTGTTCCGCACTTTTACCGGTTAATGGGAAAATAAGACTGCTGTCAGAATTCTTTTTAACTTTAAATTGAAAATCTCCGCCATCTCCATAAAGTAAAAAATGACTATATATTTCGTCATAAACTGCCACTCTATTGGAAATTTCAAAAAGATTACGGGGAGACTGAGAGTTATTATTGGTCTCATCTTTTAAGAAATTGTAATGGTTGTTAGGTTCCAGCCATAGTCGTCTATGACGGTCAGTAACCATTAAATTATTGCCAACAAAAGTTATTCCTGCAGGAAAGATAAGACTGTTATTATGGATAGGAAGTTTTGCCGCAAAGGATTGAAAGGATAAATTACCAGGTGTTAATGAAGAAAACCTCTGCCAGAACCGCTCTTTTTTTTGGGCTTCGGTTTCCTCTATCCACCGTTGGCCGGAAGAATCCTTAAAATTGCCTTGCAGATCAAATTGTTGAATCCGGTGATTGCATCGATCTGCTACAAGCAATTTATCTTGCCGGATGGAAAGATCATAGGGTTCGTTAAATTCTCCCGGTTGACTGCCGTATTGGCCAAATTGATAAACCATTTGACCGTCCAGGGAAAATATTTTTATACAGTGGTTCCAAAGATCACAACAGTACAGGTGGTCTTCTCCTTTTTTAAATTCACCAATGGCCAAACCCTGAGGATAGAAAAGATCTACTTTTTGGGGAGACTGGGCTCCTATCTCCCAAATAAGATCACCCTGCATATTAACTTTAACAATTTTATGGCTGTATTCATCGCTTAGATAAATAAAATGATCAAGAATAGTTGCGCAAAAAGGATTGGTTAAATGAAAATTATTATCCTTAATATCGATTTTATCTACTGCTTCCAGACCAAAAAGTTTTTGCATGGAGGCTATTTTTTTGGACAAATTCTCTCTGATATCCCGGTCAATATCCATGGTGAACAACTGTTCAAATGCCCAATCCAATTCATCCTGTATCTCCCAATCCAGGGCATCTTCTTTTAATGAAGTAAACCAGAACAAAAGAGCCTGATTAAAATGTGCGGTTTTAAATAGTTCTTGTCCGTTTGACATATGATTTACCGTTTATATACTTGATAATATGGATTAATAGTTCCGCCAAAACTCATTTTGAACCAACCTCTCTTAGGGCTGTTAATCCCCTCCAGATCCACCTGGTTTACCCCATATTTATGAGCCAGGAGTCTAAAGGTGTCCCAAAAAGTTATGGAGCCCCTGAATCTGTCTTTGGAAGATGGATCACCGGCGCCATAAAGATAGTAGGCTCTTTTATTATCAATCCCAAAAAACAGAATATAGACCACTTGATCCTGTTGATTTTTACAATAAGTCATTATACCCTGACCATTATTAATAAGACAATCAATTAAATTATACAACCTGTCCAACCGGTTTTTAGCAACATCTTCCTCTTGCGACGCCATTAACTGTTGGTAATATTTTATTAGATGGGAAGTTTTATTTCCCTCTAAAACTTTAATATTTTTATTTCTGGCCTCTCTTATATTTCTTTTGCGTAGAGTATCCAATTGGCTGAATATATTGGTATTCTCTTCATGAATCTCCCGGTTTATCAGTTCTGAAATATCCAGATAACTGGTATAGCGCAAATCAACTATAAATTTATCTTCTGGATTTGGGGAATGATAATTATGCCACAAAAAAGGACGCATATCCTCAAATTGGGGAGAGAGGGCCAACTCTATACCATCAAAGCGCTGGTCCAACTGGCTGATAACAAATTCGGTAATATCGAATTGTTGACTCCGGGCTCTAACTATTTTTTGCTGTTCATCCTGAATAAATAGAATTCCGTTATAGATAACAAAATCATCTAATTGACAACAGGTTTCCTGTTCATTTAAAAGTAAGCAGACACCGGCTTTAAGTTGAGATTTTTTATGAACCAGGTAACACTGGTATTTTTTTTTGGTGAGAGTCAGAAAACTAGAGAGGGAAAAGATGGTTCCCTGAGGAGAGTTTTCCACTAACTGGTCCCATTGAGAAAAATCTGTAACAGTGCTGAGGGTATACTTACTAATCACCTTATCAAACTCTCCTAACAATCTGGTTCTCTTCCAGTTTTAAGGCTAATTGATAGATAATATCAAAGGGAATTCCGATTTTATCAGAAATTTGGAGTAAATTGTGCTCCCCGTCAAAAAGAAAAAGGCACCAGAGAATTATATCGGTTTCATTGTAGTGGTTAGAATTATTATGAGTCTGCCCAGGGATATGGATTCCGCCGGTTTTTGGATATAAATCATATTTGCTGAGCATAACTTCACAATTGGGATGGCAGTTTTTAAAAGTCAGATTTTTGTCAAGCCGGTCTATGACTTGCCAATGAAAATCCAAACTCTGATTGATATATTCAGGTTTTACAAAGTCCAGATTGTCCAAAGAGGTATGATAGTAATCATATTCATAATATTTGTCCTTGGTAATGCTGGCAATATTGATTCTGAATCCCTGTGAAGAGTATTGCCGTTCATCACTGCCCAGAGGATCAAATGGATAAGTAATATATTCTGTATTATTTTCTTCAAAAACCTGCTGAATAATCTGGTTCAGTTGATCTTGTTGGTCAAAACTCTGTTTATATCCCATTAGCCCTGGACCGCCCACCGAGGTAACCACCAATCCCTGCTGGATATTTCTAATAACCTCTTCATTATTGGCACAGTATGCAATAGCCCCAATGGTCTCTGGCACTATAACTAACCGATACGTGTACCTTGTTTT
>CAZTWC010000329.1:0-4063 GCA_964617105.1 uncultured Myxococcia bacterium | reverse complement strand
GAAGCCAAATGTGCCAAAGTTATTTTCAAACCTGGTCCCTGTCCCTTGGATTGCAAATTAGTGCGTTGTAAATCAGTTGCCTGTGCACCAGGATTTACTCCGAAAATTCCCCAGGGTAAATGTTGTCCAATCTGCGAACCGGACAAAGAAAAACTCTGCGGCGGGCCTGACAACAAAGAATGCGAAAAGGGAATGACCTGTAAAAAGATAACTAACATGCTAAACGGCTGGGGACTCTGCCGGATGGACTGTGGTTTGGTTGATTGCCAGGAGAGAAAATGTGCTTCCGGGTATCTTTACCAGGTGCCACCCGATAAATGCTGTGGTGTATGTATCCCAGACCCCAATGGCGGCGCTTTTTGCGGCGGTATTGCCGGCATCCAGTGTCCTACCGGCATGGAGTGTGTGCTGGACAATAACCATCCTGACGCCGGCGGTCGTTGTGTACCCAAAGGAAGTGATGAATGTGGAGGCAATACCGGGCAGAAATGTGCTTCAGGTTATGTTTGTCATACTCCATTCAACTGCCCTGGCTGCCCAGGCAAATGCGCCAAAGAGATTAAATGTGGCGGGGCTAATCAAATAAAATGCCCTGAGGGTTTTGAGTGTATTTCTCCCTTCTCTTACCCAGACCCCGATGGGGTTTGCTACCCCAAAAAACCCTGTCCGCCTCAATGCGATCTCTACTGTCCTCACGGATATGTTAAGGATGCAGACGGTTGTTCAACCTGCAAGTGCAATGAGCCTCCTTCTAATTGTCCGGAGATTACCTGTAAGATGTACTGCCAGTACGGTTTTAAAAAGGATGCCCGCGGATGCGAAATCTGTGAGTGTAACCCCAAGCCTAAATGCCCGGAGATTGCCTGCACCCTATACTGCCGCTATGGCTATGTTACGGACAGCAATAATTGCCCCGTTTGCAAGTGCCGCGAACCAGAAGAGATCAAGTGCGGTGGATTAACTGGCAAAAGATGCCCTGAAGGTTACACCTGTAAATATGACGATGCCAATTGCAGCGACTGTTTTGGTAAATGCATTAAAAAACCAGTGCTGGAATGCGACCAAAATAAACCCTGCCCCTCTACCCACTATTGCCTCCGTGATGCGGCCGGCTACAGTAAGTGCGTAGAGCGGCCAAACCAGACCGGCTGTAGTCAAAACAGTGAATGCCAGCCCGGCTACTTCTGCATCAATCTGCCGACTAATACAGGTATCACTGCTGGCAAATGCCTGCTTCCTAAGGAGATCAAGTGCGACACTTACCAAAATGTAGACTGTCCCAAGGGATTTGCCTGCTATAAAGATCAGTGCTTTTCCGAGGCAGGAGGCCAAATATGTCATGAAAATAATCCCTGCCCCACTGGATTCAGGTGTGAGATGCCCCGCTGTGGTTCGGCAAGTTCATCAACTACAGACTCGGATAATAGCAATACCAGCACCGATACCCGCTGCGTGGGAGTGCCGGGTAGATGTGTGCGCCAATGCCTGGTCAGTGGCTGTAACTCCGAAATCTGCTCAGAGAAAAAGATTATGACTACCTGCCAGTATCTACCGGAGTATAAGTGCTTGCGGCTTAGTAAATGCCAGGTTAAAACCGATGGTAAGTGTGGTTGGAGCGTGACTCCCGATTTTAAAAAATGCCTGGATGACCTGAAGCAAAAACCAGAGTGTAAACCTACCGGCTGCGGCAATATCTGCTCCGACCGGGAGATCAAGTTAACCTGCCAACCCCTGCCAGAATATGCTTGCTATGCCAAGGCCAATTGTATGCGCAACCAACAGGGTTATTGCGCCTGGGATTATACCGAGGATTACAAAAAATGCCGGGCAGATCTGAATAAATGCAACACCAACCAGGATTGTCAGACCGGATATATCTGCCGAAACGGCAATTGCGAAAAACAGGTGCGCTACTGCACCCGGGAGTATAGGCCGGTATGTGGAAAAGATGGTAAAACCTATCCCAACCCCTGCTCTCTAAAGTACGCCGGCATTGAGTTAGACTATTATGGCACCTGCAAAAACTATAGTGGCTGCAAAAGCGACAGTGAGTGTAAACAGGGCTATATCTGCGAATTACCCAAATGCAGTGACAGCACTAAGTGCCAGGGCGAAGCAGGTGTCTGTGTACTGGCGCCCCCCAAGTGTATGCGCACCGGTTGCTCCAAGGAACTTTGCGCTGATAAACCGATGATGTCCACTTGTATGTATAAAAAGGAATACTACTGCTACCAATACCGGGAATGCAAAGAAACCAATGGAAGTTGCAGTTGGCAAGATACCGAGACCTACAAAAATTGTCTCCAGAAATTGACCAACCGCTAACAAACAAGAGCCCTTCCCGGCAATGATGTTGCTGGAAAGGGCTCTAACCCCTAACCTGGCTTGGCACTCTTTTCGTTCTTAATCTTATAGTTCTTCTACCAATGGTATTTGCAGGACAAATTCCTTTTCCCTATTTGGACCCCGCCGAAAGAAAATAGAACCGAGCAGTTCTTGAGCGATTCCATAAGAGATTGACAGACCCAGGCCTGTACCCTTGCCAACGTCTTTGGTGCTGAAAAACGGGTCAAAAATTCTATCTTCCTCTTGCTCATCTACATCAATCCCAGTGTCTCTAAACACTATCTGGGTTACTTTTTCGCCCGGTTTAATCTCCTCTATAGTTCCGGTTATCAAAATCTTTCCACCAGGCTTTTCCGGCAGGCTATCGATGGCATCCCGGGCATTGGCCAGCAAGTTGATAAAAATCTGTTGCAACGAATTATGATTGCTGGAAATAATTGGAAAATCGGAGGGAAAATCGACCTGGATTTCAATATTGTGATTTTTCAACTGGGTATTCATCAGATCCAGGCAATCGTTCAGCACTGCTATTATATTTACCAGGGACATGGCATTGACACGGGGCCGGGCAAAAGTATAGATCTTCTTGATGATATCGGCCATCCGCCATCCCTGCTCCCTGATTATTTTAAAGGACTTGGCCAATTCCGATTCCTGGTCCAGCGATTTTAAATGGTAGGAGCAAAATTGCAAAATACCAGTTAACGGTTGATTCAGCTCGTGGGCAATGCCGGTGCCTAACTCACCCAGGGCAGCCATTTTACCGGCCTGTACCAATTTGGCCTGGGTGTCGCTCAACTCTTTGTAAGTGACTTCCAATTCCTGGTAGGCAACTTTTATATCCTCGGCTCGTTTCTCTTCAGCCTTGGCCAAGGCTACGGCCACTGCCAACTTTTTTTCTCTCTCTTCGGCCCGCTTGCTTTCCAGCAGTTGGCGTTCCTTCTGCCGAATAGAATTCTCCAAGTTAAGGACATATTGTTTTAATTTGCTGAATAGATCCCGCTTTTCCAGGGCTTTTCTAATGGTGTTCAGGAAGAATTGGCCCTCAACCGGTTTTTGCAGGTAATCAAAAGCCCCCAATTTGACCGCCTTAATGGCGGAATCAAGACCAGCATGACCAGTAATGATAATCACCTCAGTTTCATAGGTCATCTCCTTTAATTTCTCCAGCACTTCTATGCCGTTCATCTTTGGCATCATAATATCAAGAATTACGATATTAGGTTTTTGGGCTTCAAAAATTTCCAACCCCTCCTGACCGTTTTCTGCTGTAAAAACATTATAATTCTGAAGGGATAGAATATGGCTATAGGTTTCCCGGATTAAATGGTTATCATCTATAACTAATATTTTTTGCACCTCCTCGAAAAGAAGCAGTACCTTAACCTGCCCCTCGGGACTGTCCAGGTTAAAAGCAATACTCTTCATATCAGGAGGGATCGGAAAAGTAATATCTCCATCAGGAAAATATTTGTACTCTTCTTTTGTGGGAGTCCTTCTGGTGGACAACACCATGTTGTTCTGAATATAACCACCAATGTTATTTATCAATTCTTCCATCAAATCTTGATTAAACTGGAGGGGGAGTTTTTTCCCTACCTTGAGCAATAATCTTTCCTTGATAGAGCGAGTAAAGGAAAAAATATCATTTGGCAGGCTCAACATAAAGCGGCCGGAAAAACTATTGGAAAATTCATAAACAGCATCATAACCTCCA
>CAZTWC010000328.1:0-4065 GCA_964617105.1 uncultured Myxococcia bacterium | reverse complement strand
TTCCGCCTGTTGCATCACCTCTCTAACCTGCTTGATTCCAGAAGTAACTGCACTGTACTGTAAAAAATCTCTTTTGGTTTCCCGGGCCACAATATTAGCCAGAGTAGTTTTCCCCACTCCCGGCGGCCCCCAAAGGATCATGGAACCGATTTTGTCTTCCAGAATACTTTTTTTCAGCCCGGCCCGAAGCAATATTTTTTCTTGCCCCACAAACTGATCCAGAGCCAGGGGACGCATCCGTTCAGCCAGGGGAGAATTTTGTAATGGCTTATCCATTTGAAAGCAGTTTTTCTACGGTGAGGGAAGGGTTTTTAACCAAATTTTCCAACTCCTGAGGTAATTTTTCCAACTCTTTGGCAAGTCGATTAAAAAGGTATCCTTTAAGAGACATGGTGCCGTATTGATATTTTTTAGCCTCATGGTTACCGGCCATAAAAGTATAATAGTTGCTCCGCCTTTTTAGAAACCGTAAACTTTTACCCCGGCTGCAAAAGAAAATTACCGGGTTATCTCCTTCCCATTTATCGGGTCTGGCCGCCCTGAGATAATTTTCTCCCAGGAGCACAAAACTCAGGGTATAGGAGGTTTGCATTTGGGAGATTTTATCACTTATATCCAGCCTGGAAGCCCACCAATCCAGTTCTTTGGCTTTCATATCACTAAAAGAACAGTTATAGGGTACAATCTGCTCGGAGGCATTTATTAGTCCATAGCCAGCGGAGATGATATAAAAAGAGACTTTGTCCGGTCCCAATATTCGCGACAATCGTTTAAATCCTTCCAGCACATTTTGGTGATGCAGTCCCTGATACATCTCTGCTGCTGGCAGGCGATAATCATATAACTCTTTTTGCCGGCAATTAAATTGCTCTAAAGAGTCAAAGCGGTTAGCAAAATCGGTCAGGTTCAACTGATGGCTGGGCGAATAAGCCTTGGTGCCGGAACAGGAGGATATCACCATTATTTTAATGTGGTCAGAAATCATAATAGATTAATGTGAGATATCCCACAAAAAGGGGTGTTTGGGTTCAGGGCAGCTGTCCCGCAATTCTTTTTCCATCAGGCTGACCACTTTTTTCAAGGAATTGGTGTATTTATAAACTCTTTTTTGGCGGTCGGCGCTAACACCGTAATTCATCATGGATTCGATTCGTTTCAAGTATTCAGCGCAGTGCAGCCGTTCGGCAATGGGTTCCAACATTTGGATCAGATCTTCCAGGTAAACCCGCAGGCTCTGCTGATGTCCATCATTGTTTACTATCAGGCGCGAACGGGTACCGTACCTGGCTGCTCGCCATTTGTTTTCTTCCATGATCCAGTAACGGGGATAATCCAGGGTTAAGCCCCGTTCATAGCGCTCATCAAACCAGGCAATCAGGCATTGAAAGAAAGCGGCCAGACTTAGAGTTTCCCACAAATTGGGCATGGCGTCACAAACGCGTAATTCAATGGTGCCATAAGTGGTATGAGGTCTCAAATCCCACCAGACCTCTTTGATCGATTCGATGGTTTGCGACTTTTGCAACACCCTGATCATCCTTTGGAATTCAGACCAGTTTTTCAGTCGATAGGGAAGACCGCCGCCGGGCAGGCTTTCAAAAATTTTGGAACGGGCAGAAGAGAGCCCGGTTTCTATGCCTACCCAAAAAGGTGATGAAGCAGAAAGAGCCAGGAAAAAGGGCAGGTACATAGAACTGGCGTTTAAAAAGGCGATCGCCTTTTCTCCAGAAGGTACGCCGATATGGATGTGCAAACCAAAGGTAAGAAGTCGCATAGCGTTCCAACGAAGGCGCTCTACCTGCCTATAATAACGCTCATTATCTGTTAGTTTTTGTTCTCGCCAAAGGGCAAATGGATGGGTGCCTGCAGAAATATAAGAGATATCGTTTTCATCTCCAAACTGAATCAGTTTTGCCAGTTGGTGAACCAAGTCTCGCTCGGCATCTCGAACAGTTTCGCAAATACCAGTATCAATTTCGATGACAGACTGTAAGAGTTCCTGTTTTACATGGGGATCATCGTGAAAATAGTCCAGAACCGCCGGTGCACCTGAAATAAGTTTTTTTGACAGCGGATCAACAGTTTGCAACTCAATCTCAATCCCTATGGTATAGTAATCGGAACCATTAAATTGTATAGTTGACATTATATTTCCATAAGCCTTTTTGCCTATAACCTCCTGAACTAGTCCGAGGTTTTAGTGGTTATATATTTTGATATGGAGAAAAACTGTCCTGGTTGGGATCGATTTGGTTGTCAGAGCCAAATTGTCCAAGTTCAGTGACTTTATTTTCCTTCAATTCGTTACTAATGGTTTCAATCATATGTTGAAAACCGAAACGCGTTTTTAACAAACGCTGACGTTGGTAAGGGGCTCCCCGTTCAAAGGTTTTAAAGGTATTATCCAATAGTCCAATGGTGTTTAATCTTTTGGCTGTCCCTTCTATGCGGACGACCATCCGTTCAAAAAACTCGTAAAATGGAATCGTGTCTCCATCCCTGGTGTGAATCAGTTGGGCATCCAGGCCGAAGCGGGCCGCCCGCCATTTGTTTTCCCGGTTAATCCAACTGTCCAGCATAGGTAAGGGCCGCCCGTTTACATAATCATCGAGGAAATTGGCCACCAGGGTTTTTGTCAGAGCAGTAAGGGAAATTATCTCTTGTAAAGTGTGAGGCATATCGCAAATTTGGATCTGCAAGGCCCCTTTTTTAGAGTTGGGCCTGATATCCCACCAAAGATCAGATAATTTACGAATAGATTCGGTAGTACGCAGGGTTTTTACAAAACGTAAAAATTCACTCCAATTGACTATATTAGGCGGTATTCCGGCATTGGGAACCGTTTCAACCACCCTGACCCGGGCTGAAGCCAGGCCAGTATCAAAATCCTGCCAGTATGGACTTGATGCGGACAAACCCAATAACAAGGGCAAAAAGGTTACCAGGGAGTTCATCACTGCCACCGCTTTTTCGCCATCGGGAACAGCAACTTGTATGCGTTGACCAAAAGTAGCAATCCTTTTGCCTACCCACTGCAATCTATTTATGGCTTCAATAAATTTTTCCTCCTGGGTCAACCTACGGGCCATATAGGGAAATGTAGGGTGAGTACCGCTGGCCAAGAGTAAGATGTCATATTGCTTGGCTTTGACTTGCAGCATCTCCAGTAGTTGGGCTAATTCATCACTCAACTGTTCCAGAGATTGGTAATTATCAAAAGTGATAACTATAACCGAACCGAACAGGTCATTCTTGATATGCTTATTGTCTCGGACGGAAGCGATTAAGTCTTTTCCCAGGTGAGAAGGCTCCAGGGTTTCACTATCCAGTAGTTGAAGTTCCAGGCCAATAGATACCTCCAGACCAGAAGAACCATTAAAATCATAGGGCATGATATCCTCCCTTCAGTCGACAATCACCACACTGCCGCCCCGCCTTTTATCTCCGGCGCCAAAAAGTTTATTGTCCTCAAACATGGCCGCGTTTACACCGCCGAAATACATGTTGGGATGGTCAAAAGCAATACTATCGGGACAAAAAGAGAGCAGGGATTGGTGAATTTCAGGCAACATATTATATGTTTCCTGGTAGAGTTTTCCCCTTTCCCAATGAATTCTGGAACTGTTTACTGCATTATTTATGTCGTAGCCAAGACATCTTACATTTAAAATGGTTTGTAAAATAGCGGTTCTGATTCGGTTGCTCCCCCCACTGCCTAAAGAGAGATTGGCTTTTTTATCCCTCACTTCCACAGTTGGTGTCATCATGGAGTTGAGGTGTTCTCCCGGGAGTAAACAGTGGAAACCATCGGGGTTGATATCCTCTTCGCCCAGAAAATTGTTAAGAACAATTCCTCGATCAGGCAGGACATATCCGTTACCTTCTCCATTAGAAGTGGTGATGGAAACCGCATTGCCAGTTTGATCAATTATGCTGATATGGGTAGTGGAGGGGCTTTTATCTTTTACATCTCCCAGGCCGACAGACACCTGGGAAGATTGCAGGACCTCTTTTAGAAGGAGTGAATATTTATTTAGCATTTGGTCTTGAAGACAAGTTCCATTT
>CAZTWC010000327.1:0-4078 GCA_964617105.1 uncultured Myxococcia bacterium | reverse complement strand
CTGGGGCGGAGCGAAGCCTGCAGCGGAGAACCAGCGCACCCGGGTTGGCCTCGAGGTTGAAATTTGCCACATGTCGACAATTTCAGGCCCCTACAATTCATAGCCAAATTGACATTGTCGTGATAATGTTCTTATCCATTTTGTTTGAGTGAATATAACAGTTACATATTGGTTTATCAATCAATTATCTTGAAATCGAGAATTGAAAATGCCTCAAAACCTTGATTCAGTCTACCTGTGCCTATCCTTCCTCGTTAAAACTGTCGTGTTGGCCGCCACATGGGCTGACACGGCAAGAAGGAAGGCAATGAAGAAGATTGCGGCAATGCCTATTGACGAAAAAGACAAGGAGATCATATTTCTCCAGGAAAAAGTCAGCGAGTTGGAAGCACAGGTATCAATCCTCAAAAAGCAACTAAAAAAAGATACGGCCTATCCAAGATATTCTCTTCAGGAACGCCTCCATGTCATCTGGCATATGGAGTATTTCAAAATCCCACAAAGTAAAGTGACCAATTACTTTGGTATTGCCAGGTCTACATTTTACCGGTGGTTAAAGAAAATAGACGACAGAATTAAATACAGGGAACCAGTGAACAAAACTCCCGTTGAAATCGCTATGGTAGTTTTCGAAATCGCCAGGAAAAACGTTAATTGGGGCAGGGTGAGAATTGCCAATCAACTGGCTTTACTCAATGTCTTTCTGGCTTCTTCCACTGTTCACAATATTCTCAATCGTCCTGAACCAAAACCCAATAAACGAAAAAAAGAAACATCAGGACTGAAAAATGAGAAAAAAGAACCTCGTTCCATACCAGCCTGGTATCCTAACCATATTTGGTCCCTGGATTGCACCACGGTTTTGTCCTGGGGCTTGTGGCCGACTTATCTTTTGGTAATCATTGACCAATGGGGTATTAAGCACCGCTATTAAATTCTCAAAGAACTTTTGACCGTAACAACGACAGATTATTCATGTTTTGTGGTGTCTCGTTGGCGCTTGGCAAGTACAGCGGGAGTCGAACCCGCTGCCTTATGGTTTTTGTTTAGTGATTACACGCACTTAGTTTTCGACTGACCAACGGGTGACCAACCGGGGGTTGGATGTGGCGTTTACTCCTGTTTTTATATGCCGAATATTGAGGAAACCGTTGCGGCGATTAAGGTTAAGCACCATTCAACATTCATAATTATTTCACCCCTCCTTAACCCAGACCTTCTTGCCGTCGGCAACTATACCCAATTTCAAAATATTTTTAATCCCCCGGTCCAATAACGCCTGGGAATACTTTTTTTCCTCTATCTGTTTAAGAGCACTTTCAAGAGCATCCTCAACCTTTTCATTTCTCCTCTTGTT
Source organism: uncultured Myxococcia bacterium (assembly GCA_964617105.1). Lineage (GTDB taxonomy): Bacteria > CAZTWC01 > CAZTWC01 > CAZTWC01 > CAZTWC01 > CAZTWC01. The sequence goes on along the minus strand of CAZTWC010000327.1, from coordinate 2,721 downwards.
CAGTTTTTTCAGTTCAATTACGATACCTCGTCTGGTAGTATCTTTCGGGATTACCAGAACGTCATAACGGCCATACCCACTCTCCCGGTTTGACTTGATCTCATATTCATCCTGCAAACCAACCAGCATACCCAGAATAAAAGCCTGATAAACTCTTTCCGGTTCATCTTTGCCTGGATCATGAAAAGAAAGTATGCTGGCAAAAAATTCTTCCAGCAAATCCTCGAATCTTTCGATATTTCCGTTGACCAGGGAGTTGAGTAACTCACGATGCTTTTCACCGCCAACCGCCATGGTCATCCAGTCTCTGATTACTGTTTCATAATAAATTCTCACCTCTTCATTGGGAATCTCTAATTTTACCAACCGGGTTCGTCCTTTGACAATTGTCTCTATCTTTTTGAGATAACCAGAAAAAAGCAATAGACTCCAGACTATATCTTCGCTAAGTCTCAGAGTGCCAAAGACTATATTTTCCCGAATAGATTTTTCCAATGTACCATTGTTGATCAAGGTGCCAATATCTGCTTTCAAATAAGCACCTCCATCAATAATCAAATCTCTGACAAGTTCATTGGAACTGGTGTTGATCCAATAGGTTTGAAAACCATTTTCCGGCTTATTGATATAATTGATTATTGACCAGGGGTTATAAATAACCTCACGGCCAAAACGATAGCCGTTATACCAATGGCTGACTTTTTCCTTATGGTCTTTCAGGTTGAAATCGACAAGAATTTTATTTACCTCATCTTCAGTCAGACCAAACCAGTTTGAATAGTAATTTGACAAAACTGAATGAGTATCTAAATTATTCAAGTCTGTAAAAATGGACTCTTTGGATATCCGTAGGGCACCAGTGACTATCCCTTTTTCCAGGGAACTATTATCTTTTAAACCTCCTGAAAGCAAATTGCCAATAAATCCAATCGTCTCTTTGTAGTGACCTTCCAAATAACCGGTGTGAATTGGGGTGTCATATTCATCTATCAGTAAAAAAGGTCTGGTATTGAAGTGCTTGAATAAATAATGGGTTAAATTTAATAGTGAAAATTCATAATCATCCGATGACCCTTCTTTATGTAATAAGCGCTTTAAAAATGATTTTTCGACATCTGATAACTTGTCACTATTCAGTAAATATTTATGGTGCTCAATTTCATTAATAATAATATTGACAATTTTGTTATAACATTGGGTCCAATCCCCTTTTTTTACATCCTTAAAAGTCAAAAAAACCACCGGATATTTCCCCTGCCATTCTCTATATTTCTCGCCAACCTGCCAGATGGCCAGATTTTCAAAGAATTTATGGCCGTCTTTCTCATTGCAATCGAAAAAATAGCGCAGCATCGACAAATTCAGCGTCTTGCCGAACCGCCGTGGTCGGGGAAAAAGGAGAATTTCTGCATCGGCATCAATTACCTCTTTGATAAACAACGATTTATCAATGTAATAATAATTGCCATCAATCACTTTTTTAAAATCAGATTTGCCAATGGGGAGTTGTTTCATGGTATTTTTACTCATGTCAAATAGTTTACCTGGTGAAATAAATTTAACTCCGGCTGAAAGTCTGATTTCCCGGGGTTAAGGCCGAAGCATTTATCATTGCTAATTGTTTAGTGCTATTTCTGCAATTGTTTTCTACTGCCTATATACTAACAAATCCCTGGTAAATCAGCAAGTTGTTCAGTGATGCACCACTCTCAACCAAAATTCAAGCGCTCACTCACCACAGTTCCCTCAACATCCAACTGACTCACTTTTTGCCTGGCTTCCCGGCGTTTGGCTTTTTTCTGTTGGTCACGCCGTATTTTTTCCTCTATAGACATTACAGTATCCGGCCGCTCCTTGCCAAAGCGTTTGTAGTAAAGATGTTCGATATACTGCCTCATTGGCATTTTCCACGGCTCCTGATCATGGTTGTCAATCTTGCCGAGTTTTTTCGGGTTCATTCCCAGTTCACGGGCCATCTGGACTTGGGCATGAGACAGTTTGTGACGCTTTCGGGCATCTATCCATGCTTGCAGTTTCTGATTTGGTTTCTTTTTCTTTTTGGCCATTTTAATTTTGTTGCTTAAAAATGCCCCGGCTGCCACCTTCGGCAACTAAAAATTGCTTACCAGCCGCTGTCGGGGCGTATTTATTTGTCCTACTTGACCAGAAAACGGCCAGCAGGAGCAGGTCCGGGGCAGATGGTCATGGTTATGCACGGGCTGTGAATCTGTGGACGCACGGCATCTGGCCATACCCTGAACTGGGTAGAGTAGAGTACAGGCGCGGTTGCTTCATGACATATGAGTTCCGTCTCAATGGCGGTTTCCATTCTTTGCTTATTAACAGCGAAAACTACTGATAATACCTGGATAATTGGTCACCCGGTTACCCTTGACCCGGGATTGTTTAGCCTGTACTACCAAGTTAATTATGAGAAATTTTTTCGTTAAAATAGGGTAACACTTTCCCTCCGATGCAGACTTTGATGTGGCCAAATTTTCTCATCCATGTTTCGCATGCGATCCTCCAGGCTGAGTTCGCTACCTTTTTGGCAGGTTTACCTATGGATTTGATTATACGTTTGGTCAAAGCCAAAATCCAGTTAAAAATTTCGTAACCGTTCAGGGGGGGTTGTAAAAAAAGAAAAAAAACATGACCATAATGTGATGAGCCAATCGACATGTCCAGGATCCCAAGAGTAATCAATAGTTGCTTCACCCC
>CAZTWC010000326.1:0-4079 GCA_964617105.1 uncultured Myxococcia bacterium | reverse complement strand
TTTCGAGATAGTGTTTGCCGGTTTCGGCGGGGGTGTGGTATAAGTAGAAAAAAACTTAGGGGTTATCTATCATGTCAGAAAAAACAAATAAAGATAAATCAATTGCTATCATTCCCCAGGAGAAAATAGAGCACAAGATTTACCAGATACGGGTTCAGAAAGTGATGCTGGATAGGGATTTAGCAGCATTATATGGAGTAGAAACACGAGCATTGAACCAGGCTGTCAAACGGAACCTCAAGCGTTTTCCCTCTGACTTTATGTTCCAACTTACTCGAGAAGAGTTTGATATTTTGAAATCACAATTTGTGACATCAAGATGGGGCGGTATTAGAAAAATGCCATTTGCTTTTACTGAACAAGGCATAGCCATGTTATCAGGAATCTTACATAGTGATCGTGCTATTCAAGCCAATATAGCAATCATGCGGGCATTTGTAAAAATCAGAAGGATGTTTTTGTCCTTCAACGAACTAAGACAAAAATTCGAGGAACTGGAGAATAAAGTCGATTTCCAGGGATTTCAACTCAATACATTGATCCAGGAAGTCAATAGATTAATGCCGGTTGAGTTTGCCGAAACAAAGGAAATTAAAGGTTTCAGAAAAAAGGAGAACCCGTGACCAAAGCAGACCTAACCGACATACTCCATGACACTTTCGGCTACCCCGTGGGATTCAAAACACTCGATCAATTTGGTAAAATCCAACAAAGACCTGGATATTCGGTCTATTTTATACACTACTACAGCACCAATTTTACCCGTCTCGATATCTGCCCAGAGTTGCTTTAAAGCTGGTCTTTCCATGTTAGCACCACTGAAACCGCCATCATCGTAATGCTTTGGCAGAACTTCATAGCCTTCAAATTTCTGGCTCTTTATATACAGTTCCGCCGCTTCACGCTGGGCATCCAGCGTATTAAAATCACTGTCCAGATTGTCATCAGTACTTTTCCGGGTATAGATAGCACACAAAATTGGCTGTTTAGTCTTCTGAGAGCCCTTACTATTTGAGTATTTTTTATTTGCCATGAGTTTTCGTTAATTCCCTTTGAGCATTTTTTGTTTTTTACTACGCAGTCCAAAAAAGGCCGGCCCGTTCCAATTTGTTCCGGTTATTTCTCTGGCAATGGCCGAGAGCGAACGATATGGATTGCCCTGGTATTCAAAGCCACTCTCTGACACCATCACCTCATGTCCCTGACCTTTCCACTCTCGAATTAACCTGGTGCCGGCAACCAGTTTTTCAATTCTTCTCTCTTTTTTCTTGTTTGTTGATGTTCCGTTTCAAGAGATTTTTTTAGAGAAAGAGAATTTTTGTTTGACAAACAACGATGTTTGAGACGGATGTAGCCAATGGCTAGAATTTGAGCAATTTCAACCAGCACCTGAGAATAATTCCCTTCCATCTTTGTATCCATATTAAGTTCTCCCTGTTGCTGTTACTGATGAAATTGTTACACGGTCAATCAATGGAAAGGCTCAAATATTTTTCAACTCTTGAAAATATCACGCTTTTTTAACGTCATACGTATTTTCTTGATACATCGGTTAACAGTACTTCGAGACATTTTGAATTTCTGGGTTATTTCATTTACTTTTTTTCCGTTTATCATTTCCGCTAAAATCTCTTGAAATTTAACAGGAAGAGAATCAATTGCCCGCTCATAATCAATGGCAAATGTCATCGATTCCTTTTTGGAACAGGTGACGTGACTGGTCAAAGTGAAATAATTATTTTCCTCAAAAGTACTTTTGGCTTTTAACTTGTTGTCATCATTAAAAGAAAATGCTTCACAATGTTTGTTTGATTTTTGAAGATTTGATTTGATAATGAGATTAACAACTCTCTTTTGTATAATTGTGTTGATAAAAGTACATTTTCACTACCAATGGGAGGTAAACCATGGGCACAAGCCGAAATAACTATGCCAAGGCTGCAGAAAAACGGGAAAAGAATATCAAATCTCTTGGTGATCTGCATTACAACCGGGGTTTGAGCATCGCTAAGATAGCGGATCGTGAACACCTTTCTTCCAGGAGAGTGGCAGAGGTTTTACGGCAATACCGGGAGCGGTTTGGCGGGGAGTCTGGGAAGGAGCCTGGAACAGGAAAATAATGGTGAGTGAGAACAATAAAATGATCTACCGTTTACTGTATTTCTTATTTGCGATAAGCACTCTGGCGGGATTTAACGGCAGCGACAATTACAATCTTGCCATTATCGTCAATTGTATAAAGAATGCGCCAATCTCCTACCCGAATGCGCCAGCATTCTTTGCTAAAAGCTTTGAGTTTTTTGCAGCCAGATGGCCTGGGATCGCTGGCAAGACTGGAAATTTTGTCAACAACTCTGTGTTGAATATTTTTGAGCAGGAGGGCAATGTCTTTTTGGGCCGATTTTCTTATCAGAACAGTGTAATCCATTATTTCGGCATTCTAACTACTACTTGTTTGAGTGGAACCGCCTCTTCATTTTCACGTTTTTTACAAAGAAGAACATCATATACATCTTCCAGCATTTCGATATCAGTTCCATCGGGCAGCATTTGGCAAACAAATTCCCACAACTCATCATCATTGAGCATCAATACAATATCCATGACACTGGACACCCGCTTGGGAGTTTTTTGTTCAACTGTTGCAGATTGTATATTTTGCATCTTATCCCCCAAAAATATCGCTGTCTCTATTGTCTTAATTATAACCGGCTGCTTGATAAATATCAAGTTATCTGTGATGGCGAGCCTCTCCCGCCCCGGGAGATCAATCTTAACATGCAGAGGAAAACACAATGACAAAACAGTTTAACAAATTCGCTAAAATATGTGAGGCAACCACATTTGATGGAAACCCCTGTCCCAATCCAGCCACCGGCGGAACTAATTTTTGCTGGCAGCACAATAGAAGTAGGGAACCTGAAAAATATGGAAAAATCCGCTGGTGGGAGAAGTTGTCACCCATGATGGATTTGCCGAGTGATGAAGAAAAGGAACTTATGAAGATGACCATGGAGGCAATTGATGAGGATTTTGATCTGAACGAATCCACCGATCGGATGCAGGCCCAGATGGCTGCCTACTATTTTACCCAATGGGTGATGGCAACCAAAAGGAGGAACCTGGAGTTGGCAGCGGCTCACGATAATCTGCTGCAAAAGAATCTAAAGAGCCTGAAAGCCACCCGGGACATCCGAGATGGAGTTGAGATTAAGGTGAGCACTCCGGCCGAGTGGGCAGCGGATCTGTTGGAGGAATATTATAGCAGGCAATTGGAGAAGGCGGGGGATGACAAGTGTATAGGATGAATAAAAAACTGATGCCACACTCAATCTCTGATAAGAGAATTGTGGCGGAAAAATTCAGCGATTACTTGCTTATCCATTTTTTGGCTACCTGCGGCCAGATTATTCACCAGATGATAAAACTCATCTTCGTCAGCATCAATAGAGACATTGTTCATCTCGAGAAAAACAATGGCAGCAACAGCACCAACCCTTTTATTACCATCAACAAAGGGATGATTTTTAACGATATAAAAAAGATAGGCAGCCGCCATCTCAAACAAGTCTTTGTGGAAAAATGTATCTCCTATTCCAGAGAGAGGCATTGCGATAGCAGAGTTCAAAAGCCCCATATCTCTAATTCCAGCGGTGCCGCCGTAATTTTCCAGTTGGTTAGTGTGGATGACGATAATTTCATTAAGGCTCAGAAAAATTGGGTCCATCATAAATTTCTACTTGGCGAGTCGTTTGAGCATTTTTCCATAACGACGGTTTGTTTTATCAAGAGCCAGATTAAAAGATGCCTTGTGTTCCTGATCACGAACAGGAGCAAGAATCAACAATTCACCATCAGTGGAAATTTCAATTGGGGTACCCGGGCCGATTTTGAGAAGATCCATTATCGGCCTTTCAATTATCAGGGCATAACTGTTGCCGTGTTTGGTGAGTTGCTTAATCATCTTGCCTCCTCTTTGCGTATATCCATTATATTAACATTGTATCACCGGGCTGGGTTATTGTCAAAGGAAGTGAAATTTTCTGCCAAAACGCAAAAAAAAGGTCGCAGATGTCGTT
>CAZTWC010000325.1:0-4079 GCA_964617105.1 uncultured Myxococcia bacterium | reverse complement strand
AGCGTACAACGAAATAGTGGAAAAAGAGCGCGCCCGCACCCTGTTTTTTCACAACACTTCCCACGAGTTGCGCACACCGCTTAACGGGATATTGGGTTTTGCCGATTTGATCTTTCGGGGGGCCTTCGGCCAGGCACCGAATAAAATCAAAGAGCAGGTTGGTAAAATCCACCGGCTGGCTGACTCCTTGAAGATGCAGGTAAACACCATCTTAGATTTAGCCAAATCGCGCAAAGGGCAGTTGAAACTTATTGTCAACCGGCTAAACCTGGAAGAGATTAAAAACCAGTGCCAATTATTGAGCGAAGGGTTAAAAATGAAATTTCCGGGTTCTGGTTTTACGGTGGAGATTAAAAAGCCTGACAGTGATAAGTTTCCATTTTTTGGCGACCCGGAAAAAATCATCACTGTTTTGCGCAACCTGTTAGGCAATGCCTTTAAATTCAGCCGGATCGGACAAAAAAACCAGATAAAACTGATAATAGAATTGATTCCAGACCGATCTCCAAAGGATAGTGTTAATAATGAGCAAGCCGGTAATTTACTGCAAATAGTAGTTTCCGACACAGGCATTGGTATCCCCAGGCAACAGATAAACCATATATTCGAAGAGTTCAAACAGGTTGAAAGTGATGCCAACCGGGCCTACGAAGGTACCGGGCTGGGGCTGTCGCTGGTGAAGAAACTGGTTACCCTGATGCAAGGCAAAATTGAAGTAGAATCAAAAAAAAACCAGGGTACTACTTTTAAAATATCTATCCCCAGCCAACCGGAAGATATGGCCTGTGCCCAATCTGATCAAACCCTGGAAGACCAGGAGGAGAGGCTGGTTTTATCCCAAGTGGCTGCTGCTGCCAACGATGAGACCGGCCCCCCCGCAGAAGATGAGAGAATAAAAAAATCGTTGCCCAGTGATATTCTATCCGAGGTGGGTTTGAAACTTAATCCCAGCCAATTTAAGATTCTGGTGGTGGATGACAATCAGGTCAATGTTGAGGTATTGGCCGGACTTTTGCGTTCCCAGGAATTTCAGGTGGAAGAGTCCTATGGCGGCCGCGATGCTTTGGAAAAAATCTGGGATAATCGGCCGGATCTGGTGCTGCTGGATTTGATGATGCCGGATATATCCGGGGAAGATGTTCTCAAACAGGTGAGGTCAGATGAGAAGTTACAGGATCTGCCCATTATCATTATCACTGCCCGGGCCTCCCAGGAAGACCGGATATTAGGGCTGAAAATGGGAGCCGATGATTATATTGCCAAACCGATTATCCCAGATGATCTGCTGCTCAGGGTAAACAGCATCCTGACCAGGTTGCATTTGACCCGCAAGGCCATGATCACGGAGCAGGCTATTCAGGCCAAAAAAGAGGCGGAAATTGCCGAGAATATTACCCGGATGGCCAAGCAGGAAGTTGAAGAGGCCCATTTGAAACTGCAGGAGATGGATAAAGTAAAATCAGACTTTTTCCAGAACATTACCCATGAATTGCGTACTCCTCTGACCCTGATTTTAGGGCCGTTGGAAACAATTTCCAACCCAAAACCAGAGGATAACCTCAACCATTTATCCGGGCAGGGTAAATTAGCCCTTAGAAATGCCCGCCGCCTTCTGCGGCTGGTTAATCAACTTCTGGATTTGGCCAAACTTTCAGAAGGAAAAATGGGGCTCTCGGTTCGACCGGTGGATTTAGTGGAGATGCTGCAGTATATTTTCGATTCTTTCCTTTCCTTGGCCGGGCAAACGCAAATCCAGTTCGATTTTTTAAATGACCCAAAAAAAATAAATGCTTTTCTGGACCCTGAGAAGATGGAAAAGGTGATTTACAATCTTTTGTCCAATGCTTTCAAGTTCACCCCCCAGGGGGGCAAAATCAGCCTGCAGTTGTCCATATTGGATGGTCACAAACCTGAAGAAAGCCTTCAGAATGATATACTTTTGATCTCGAATGATCCCTCTTTCAGGGAGATAATAACTAATGATATAATCTTGCTGGGAAATGTAGCCGAAGTTGAGAATCAAAATGAGTTGGAAGATACCTGGTCAAGCAACTCTTATAAAGTGGTGCTCATCGACACTGAGACTATACAGCCAAGCAGTGAAATTGAGACATTATTTGAGAAAAGGCTTTCTCAATCCTATTGCTTATTATTCACTTTAGCCGAGAAAAGCGAGGAGATGCTCCGTCTGTTAGAGCCTTTTACTGAAACTGAAAATAATATACAGATCTTACCCCGCCAGTGGAATAGTGACAACCACCTGCCTCTGATAAAAGAGGCTCTTTCCCAACACCGGCTAAATACAAAAATTAAACGGGATATTCAAATCGTGGTAAAAGATACTGGCCAGGGGATACCATCTAAAGACCTGCCCTATATTTTTGACCGTTTCCGCCAGGTGGACGGCTCATCCACCCGGGAATTCGAGGGAACCGGCATCGGCCTCTCGCTGGTAAAAGAGTATGTTGAGATGCATAGCGGTAAAGTTCGGGTGGAAAGTGAACCGGGAAAAGGGACCAGTTTTGTAATATCCCTTGCTATGGGCAAAGATCACTTTAATCCCGATGAGATAACAGAAGTTGCTATGGGCTCAAAAGATCCCTATTTTACCGGAGAGTTGCCTGACCGGCGCCTAAATGATGACCCGAGCCTGGCGGCAGTTGAAGAACGCCTCCAGGAGGACAAGTGGGGAACTCCCCGGCGGCTTGAGGACCGGCGAAGTTTCTATAGCAGCCATTTGGAAAAAATGGGGCTGGAGACCAATCTGCCCCCCCTGGAAACAGAGGTTTCTTCCGCCCAACTGCCAGCAGACGCAGCCCGGGTGCTGGTAGTGGAGGACAACTATGATATGCGCCAGTATATTCGGGGGATTTTAGGCGGACATTACCTTGTGCAGGAGGCGGTAAATGGGGAAGAGGGTTTAAAAAAAGCACTGGAGATTAAACCAGACATTATTCTTTCTGATGTAATGATGCCCAAAATGGATGGCAACCAGTTGCTCAAGGCCCTAAAGGCTAATGAGCAGACCCGGCATATACCCATGATCCTCTTGACTGCCAAAGCATCGGAGGATTTGCGGCTGGAAGGGCTGGAAGCCGGGGCCGATGACTACTTATCCAAGCCGTTTAACTCCAACGAACTTTTTGCCCGAATTAAAAATATGCTCCAACTGAAATCCAGGGAAAAGAGTTTAATCGAGAACGTGCTCAAGCGTTATATGCCTCCGGATTTGGTTGACCAGATGATCGAGAGCCAAAAGAACCTGGATGGTAAACCCCAGGCCTTGACCGCCACCATTCTGTTTAGCGACCTGGTTGATTTTACCAGTACCACCTCCAAGTTGCGGGCCACCCGGATGGCGGGCATTCTCAACGACTATCTGGCAGAGATGATCAGGGTAATTTTTGAAGCCGGCGGCACTATCGATAAGTTTATCGGCGATGCCATAATGGTTATTTTCGGCGCCCCCCTGGAGATGAAATCCGCAAAGCAGGTAGAGAAAGCCTGTCTTTGCGCCCACAGTATGCAGAAGGCCATGGTAAAGTTGAACCAAAAATGGCAAGAGAACAAAATATCTGAGATCAAGATGCGCATCGGCATCCACCACGGCCCGGTGGTGGCCGGAAATTTTGGTTCCAGCCAGCGCACCGATTACACCGCCATCGGCCCGGCGGTAAACCTGGCCTCCCGCATCGAGGGTGTCTGCAGTCCGGGAGAGGTATTCATCTCCGGCGAGGTGAGCGATTATTTGCCGGAAGAGATGTTCGAAGAGGCTGGCGAGTTTACTCTCAAAGGGGTACAAGGTAAGTCCAATTTGTACAAATTGGGAAGATTTTAGTTGTTTAATGACAATATTTTGCCGGAAAAGAACTAAAATTGCTGCCACTTAAAATATTTTACGGAACAGAGGCTTAAATGTTATTTTCCAGATATCACCTGATTTCCTTACTTTTCCTGACTTTCATCCTGACCGCTTGCAGCCAAAAGTTATCAGGCAAAATCCCGCCGAATGCCAAAGATGGAATTTTAGACCTGTCTAACTGGGATTTTGACCAGGATGGGCCGCTAAAATTAAACGG
>CAZTWC010000324.1:0-4111 GCA_964617105.1 uncultured Myxococcia bacterium | reverse complement strand
GCTGCTGCCATGGAGATGGTCCACACCTATACACTAATTCATGATGACTTGCCGTCAATGGACGATGATTTATATCGCCGGGGAAAATTAACTTTGCACCGTAAATACTCTGAGGCTTTGGCTATCCTGACTGGTGATGGATTTTTAGCCGAATCTTTCCGGATTTTATTTCATAGTCCTCTCACTAATCCTGCTATCCTGGCCCAATTTTCAGAGGCTTGCGGCTTTTCAGGAACAATCTGTGGTCAAATGAGAGATATCTTTCATGAGCAACTGGAAATTACCACCAAAGAGTTTGAATTGACCTATAATCTAAAAACCGGTTTGTTGTTAAAAACTTCTGCACTGTGTGGTGCTTTGGCCGCTGGGATTGACGAAAAATATCAGGTGCATCTTTCACAATTTTGCGATAAACTAGGCCTTATTTACCAAATTACTGACGACTTATTGGATATGACGGTTCCTAATCGAAAAAACAACTCTCTTAATTACGCACTTTCTTTTGGTTTAAACCAGACCAAAGATAGAATTGAAGAGTTGTATGAACAGAGTTTGAAATGTTTGAGACAAATTGATGCAAATACCGAAAATTTGGAAGAACTGCTCAATTTTGTCTGCCATAGAAAAGGATAATTACAAAGGTAATAATAATAATGCTGTTGGACAAAATTGATGGTCCCAAAGAATTGAAAATGTTGAGAATCGAAGATCTCCCCGTATTAGCAGAGGAGATCCGGGAAGAGATTATAAAAACCGTTTCGGTTAACGGAGGACACTTAGCATCATCTTTAGGGGCAGTGGAATTGGCTATTGCCCTTCACTATCATTTTAACTCACCCAAGGATGTAGTTATATGGGACGTGGGACACCAGTCTTATGCCCACAAGTTATTAACCGGCAGACGGAAAAGGTTTAACTTGTTACGAAAATACCAGGGGATTCATGGCTTCCCTTTTCGACAGGAAAGCGATCACGATACTCTTAGTGCAGGACATGCATCAACTGCCATATCTGCAGCCTTGGGGGTTATAGAAGCCTTTGAGATGCAAAATAGGAAGAATCATGTAATAGCGGTAGTCGGCGATGGCAGTCTTACCGGCGGCTTGGCATTTGAGGGGTTAAACCATACTGGACAGTTGAAAAACCGGCTAATAGTGATACTCAACGATAATGCCATGTCTATATCTCCCAGTGTGGGTGGATTAAGCGCCTGGTTCAGCCAGCAATTATCCGGCCGAGCCTATGGATGGGGACGAAAAAAAGTCAAAAAAATATTAAAGTTTTTTCCCAATTATGGTCCCTCTCTGGATCGAGTAATAAAAAAGATGTTGAAGACCTCTATCGTACTCTTTACGCCGGGTATTTTATTTGAAGGGTTGGGCTTCAATTATATTGGCCCATTGGATGGACATAATACCGAAGAGTTATTGGAAGTATTTAGCCATGTAACCAACATGGGTTATAAAAGTCCGGTTTTGATTCATCTGCGAACCAAAAAAGGTAAAGGATTTTTACCGGCTGAAAAAAACCCCAGTGCCTATCATGGGGTAGCCGCCACTTCTACTAGAAAGGATAAGGGGAAAAAGAAACCGCCCTCATACACCGAAGTTTTTTCCCAGTCGCTGATAAAATTGGCCAGGGTTGACAGACGGATAGTTGCCATAACTGCCGCCATGTCTGACGGCACTGGTTTGGAAGCCTTTCGAAAGGAATTTCCCAATCGATTTTACGATGTTGGCATTGCTGAGGGACATGCGGTTACTTTTGCCAGCGGGTTGGCATCACAAGGTATACTCCCGGTAATAGCCATCTATTCAACTTTCTTGCAGAGAGGATATGATCAGATACTGCACGATGCCTGTTTACAGAATTTCCCCCTTATTTTTGTCCTGGACAGAGGAGGGATAGTAGGAGAAGATGGTCCCACCCATCAAGGGATATTTGATTTAAGTTATCTTCGTCATTGTCCAAATCTAAGTCTAATGTCTCCAGCCGATGAAAACGAACTCCAGCACATGCTCTATTCAGCCACCCGTTATAATAGGATTATTGCCATCAGGTTTCCACGGGGAAGTGGACCAGGGGTATCTTTGGACTCACAGTTTGAGGAGATCCCCTTTGGAAAACCTCAAATAATCGACATTGATAAAGAAGGCCATAATTCAGAAATTCTTTTATTGGCCATTGGCAACATGGTTGTGCCTGCTATAAAGGCAGGGGATTTGTTAATGAAAAAAAATATCAAGGCTCAAGTGGTAAATGCCCGTTTCGTAAAGCCCCTGGATTTAGATGCGGTTCTGAATAATTTTTCTGGTAATAAAATCGTGACCCTTGAGGAAAATGTTTTAGCCGGTGGCTTTGGGTCCAGTATCCTGGAACAATTGACCAAAAAGGGAATTAAAGATTATTCCATAATGAATATCGGTATACCGGATAAGTTTGTTGAGCCTGGTGATAGTAATACTTTGAGAAAAATATATAGGCTTGATAGCGATTCCCTGGCAGAAGATATTTATGATTTTTGCCAGCGCTCTTAGAGCTCCCTTAAGTTTCAACCCAATATATAAAAGTTGCAGATATAACCAGACCCTGTTTTAGATAAAAAAAGGGAGCAGATGTTTCATCCACTCCCTTTTTGAATAAATTTGGTTTATTTGAACTTTACTTGTCAGCCTTGGTCTTTTTAATCTTAAAAGCATAGATTTTCCGGTCGCCAGAGGTGATATAGAGCATATCACCGTCTAAGGTTGGGTCAGATTCAATTTTGTATTCGGTTTTATACTTCCAAAATACTTTGTGGGTATCTATGTCCACCGCATATATATGGTAGTCATTCTGACCGCCGCTAAAAATGACCAGGTTTTTATAAAAAACCGGATAAGATATAATTGGACCCTGGGCTTGAAACTTCCATTTCTCCTTGCCGGTTGCGATGTCGATAGCATAGAGATTGCGATCATATCCACCAATATATAGAGTGTCCTTGTATATTTTTGGAGAAGAGTGGATCCAGTTACCTGTCTCAAATTTCCATTTAATTGAACCGTCTTTGGCATTTATAGCGTATATATTTTTGTCATTAGCACCAACATACACCGTTCCCTTGTGATAGAGAGGTGAGGAAGTAATGCCATCTTTGGCGGCAAATTTCCACTTTAGAGTGCCATCGCTGAAGTTGATAGCATATAGATGGTTATCGAGGTTGCCAACAAAAATGGTGCCTTCTCCTTCACAGGGAGCTGAATAAGAGAATTCACCGGTTTTTATGATAGCCGGTTTTTTCGCCACTTCTCCTTTGCCTTTTTCGGTTTCTTTTACTTTAGAGCCCTTAAGAGGCGGGAAAATCCATACCGGTTCTTTATCTTTTATTTTTACAGCATACACATGTCCGTCATAACTGGTAAAAATAACCGTGTCTTTTACCACCAGAGGGTCAGATTTAATTCTGGCCTTGGTGGTATATTTCCATACTTCTCTTCCTGCCATGTCAATAGCGTAGAAGAGGTAATTAGTGCTGCCGAAGAGGATCAAGTCTCTACCTAGCTTGGGGGCGGCAATAATCTCTTTGTAAGTTGAAAAGCGCCACTGATATTTCCCATCTTTTTTCATAATGGCATATAAGTATCCGGCTTCGTTACCAAAAATAACGAAATCTTTTGTGACCAAAGGGGTGGAGTAAGTTGCAGCCTGGGTGCGGAACTCCCAAACTTTTTCGATGGGTTCTTTTTTACAACCCGATATCGCTATAAGGAGGATGATCATTAGCAGGAATAGATAAAAAAAGAACTTTCCCTTGGTCATAGTTTTGTCCCCTATAAATTTATGGTCCATAAAAATTTGGAAATGGATCATTTTTATTTAATCATTAAATTTTTAACAAATTATGGATAGACTGTCAATATTTTTTACACAGGAGGCTTTCGACATGTGGCAAATTTCAACCTCGAGGCCAACCCGGGTGCGCTGGTTCTCCGCTGCAGGCTGAATAAATTTTTTAAGATCTATTGTCAGCTCGTAGCGCTATCGCGCTCCGAGAGATTATATCGTAAAAATTTGGCAGGCTTCGCTCCGCCCCAGGGCACCCGGGTTGTCTATCAGGCCTGAAAACATA
>CAZTWC010000323.1:0-4112 GCA_964617105.1 uncultured Myxococcia bacterium | reverse complement strand
GGCAGAACGTTATGCCCGCACAGCTTTAAATAAAGCCGAGACACCACTCGAAAAGGTCAAGGCATTTGAAGCTATTAAATCAAAAATAACCAAATGAATTTTTAAATGAGAACAGGAGAAAATCAAAATCGATTTTAGCATTTCTACTACCTTGCATAGCCCTTTGCTTTGTTATACATACCGCGGCCCCATTTTTTAGCCTTACTGCGGCCAGTAGTAGTGGTCGACCGCTGCTGTACTACATGAGCAGCTTCATGAGCGACTGTGTGCAAATCTGGATTACTCTTGAAGGCGACATCATTTCCGCTGGCGTAAGCCTCTGCTCCGGTCCGTTCGAGGCAAACTGCTAGTCGCTGTTGGCAGACATGAGTGAGTTCATGACCAAGTAATTCACCAGTGGCCATTTTTATCGTGCTAGCAAGTTCGGAACCTGCTTTAAACCTAACAACTTTTTTGGTCTTTATTTTGATCTGTTCACCAGTCTGGGGATTCCTTTTTCTCTCCGCAGCTCTTTTGGCTGGTGAGAAAGTTCCAAATCCAGGAATTTGCACCCTATCGCCTTTTTTCAGGGAGCCAGTGGTGGTTTTCACGAAAGAATCAAGTGCTTTTTTGGCCTGTGCTTTGGTCAGGTCAGCGTCTTTGGCAATGGCATCAATAAGTTGTGCTTTATTCATTTCAACTTTGGTCAGGTTAGCGTCTTTGGCAATAGAATCAATGAGTTGTGCTTTCCTCTCAGTTCCATCCGGGTTAATTTCACCGTGGAGTTCTTGGGCAAATATTTCCACAGCCGCCAGGGAAGCCTTGATATAGGGGCGCCAGAAGGCTTGTTGCTCTTTATCGAGGCCCACTTTTTCCAGGTAAACAAAAGATTCTTCAAACCTTTTACTAAGATAATTCTGCATCGATTTGCGCTCTTTCGGGTAGTCAGAGATAAGGAGCATTTGTTCTTTAGGATCGATAATCCGGTCCAGTTCGCCCATCCAGAATTTTAAAGTAGCAAAATCATGGGTGCCAGTGGCGGGGACGTCATAAATACATCCATCAATGATAGCATTAGCCCAAAAATTTAAAGCATGTCTTGGAAAAAGAATCTGGGTTAACTCTTTGCCCGGATGAAATTCAATACTTTGTGCCGCTTTAAAAGTTCCAAATCCGGGGAAATGCACCCGTTCGCCCTTTTTCAGGGATTTTTGGGTAAATTTGATCATCGCATCCACAACTGCAGTGGCGTCAATAGTTTCTATTTGAGCATTACGGGCAATAGCCTTTTCTAATTCTACCCTTTCCAGGGCGAATGCAGTTGAGGAAAAAAAGATTAAAGAGAGTAAGATGGGTAAAGATAGTGTTTTGGCAATTTTCATTGATCAACCTCCAATAGTAGTTGTGATAGACCAGGTAAACCTTAATTGATTTCGTTTATATTTAAAATGAATTGTATACTAAAATAGAGGCTCATGGCAATCGGTCATTTGACCGATGCCACCCTCTTGTTCTAAGGGCTGGATTATTTAGGAAAAGAGGTAAATGATGGCAAAAAAGAGGTCACCAACAAACAGATTTAGGTTTAATACCTATTCTACTTTTTATTTTAATGGTGTCAAAAAGTATCTGGAAAATCATGGATTCGAAGTCTACGAGGTTGAGACCACCCCTTACGCTGATCTGCAGACCAGGGCAAACCAGTTGGCCAAGCAAGTTGACATTATCCGGAAAAAAACCAGAGGTAGCCATGGACACCCAGTCAAACTCAACCTGATCGCCCACTCCATGGGAGGACTGGACTGCCGGCTTCTGATATCGAACAACACCACCGGAGACAGGGACTCAGTGAAGGGTCTTGGTTACGCAGATAAGGTCAACTCACTGACCACGGTTGGAACGCCGCATTGTGGTAGCCGGATTGCTGACCGCTTCCTGAATGATATCCCCGGCCCTGCCCAGGAAGCCTGGGCAACCCTCCTCAACTTGGCCGGGAGTATCTACAACGATGTGTACTTGCCAAGGGCAAATGAAACACCACCAAGTGTGAAAAACTGACCGTCTTTGCGGCCAAACGTTCTTTGCAAACTGAATAATCGTTAGAGAAAAATAGAGGAAAACTTTTAACTGGATTTTGGTCCTGGCCAAATGTATAATCAAATCCTTTGGGGAGCCAACTGCGGCGTTCGCCGTCTTTCTATACCAAGCACTCTCAACTGACGTTTGAACTGGCCTTCAAACTGAGTTCCATAGTCGTGGATTACAATTTTAGGTTGCCTCTTCAGATTATATATGCAGGAATTCATTATACTCATAGTCCAGCCGGAATCCGTTGTCATACCATCATCGGCCTTCAATCCTATTAACTCCCTGGTGTAAAGATCGATCAGCAAAAGCACATTTAACTGAATTCCTTTTAAAGTTTTCACCACAAAGAAGTCCAGCGCCCACATCATATTTTTGGCCTTCGAACGATATCTAGCAAAATCAAAGGGACCGTTATTTTTGGGCCGATGGTCCAGGCCATGTTCTCTCAATATCTTTTGGATAGTCGGCTGGCATAATTTGATACCTAACTTTGCCAATTCATCTTGTATACGGGGTGCTCCCCAAATCCCATTCTCTTTTTTGAATCTGATTACAAGATCCACCACCACCTGGGGAGTGGCATTTCGTCCTCCCCTTCCTTTTCTCCGCTTCTCCTTCTTATACCAGGGCCCTTTCTTCAATCGGTACAGCCAGCGCTTTATTGTTTTCCGGCTGGCGGATTGGTAATATTTCTCAAATATTCTGTCATGGAACCCTCGATTAAGAAGATAGGCAAACACCTGGGCCGCCCTAGTTTTTAAGGCAAGTCTGCCTTTCTTACCGATAAATGGCTGCAGTTCTAGGCCAAGAGCACGGACCTGAGCCTTAAGGGCGATATTCTCACGATAAAGACGCAGTAACTCCGGAGAATTGGAACTGAAGCCCCGGGTAAAACACCAATTTATCCTTTTGGATAACAGGATCAACTCCCCGTCACTTCACCATTAAAAATTTTCATGTTAAACGGGATGACCGTAATTCTGCGCCTAAAATCTGGATATTTTCTATCAATCTCCCTCAGACTGCCATTATATGTTATTCATCTTCTAACAACGGTAAATTTCCGGTTGAAAATAATCCGCTATAATGACAAAATATTTTCAATATAGCCTTTGAATTTCCTATTCCTCAACATGCCGATTCTCTAGATATGACCAGCCTAAGGGTTTTCACAATAATCCAGGGGAATAAATTCAGCTCAGGAAGGAGCCCAAATATGACGATCAGGACTCTCATTGCAATCTGGATGGTTTCTGTTATGTCTCTCTTTTGCCTCATCACAGGATGCGGATCAGATACCCAAACACACTATCATGAGGCACCCGACACAACCGGGGATGAGGAACTTTCTTTGGACCCGCCGCCCAACGCTGATGGGAGTTATATTTGTAGCGTGGACCAGGCATTTAATTTTCAGATAAGCGGACAGGAGACGGTGGGCCATGTAAATTATCTTGATATCGGGGGCAATGTCATACGATCGGATACCTCTCTGAAGAACCCTGAAACGCCGAACGGGGACAGGAGAACTGTAGTAGGGCCCATAGTTAATATCTACTGGGGCGGAGGTTTCGCGGAGCCTATTAATATTTCGTTCAGGGTATCAATGGTAAACAAGGATGCTCTAGTATTACTTCTGCATAGGGAACTTTCCAATACCGGAGTGGAATTTGATTTCGTAGTCTTTAACTACGATCCGGTTTCAAGGACCTACTTCAGGGCTTTCCACAGCAATCGGGCGAGACTGAAAGGGTTGATATTGAAATACGGAGATCAGTTTGCTCTAGGTGTTAACCAAGATCAATATTCCGACTTCCCCTCTCCGAAGAATTTTGAAGCCCATATTTCCATCATGCCGCAAGATGTATCGCAGGACATTCATCTCGCAATAACCCCTTCCGACAAGTTTGTGAAGAAGTGGGGGGTACAGCAATTAGAACATAACGGCCAGGATCAATGAAAAATCTGGGGTCGGTCACCCATCAGGATCAAGGCTTAGACCTGATTGGCGAAAAGATTAAGTGGTGTTTTCGCACTGAGGACAA
>CAZTWC010000322.1:1457-4117 GCA_964617105.1 uncultured Myxococcia bacterium | reverse complement strand
TGAGAGATTAATCCAGGAGTGCACTGACCCCCACATATTACGGAAATCAATCCCAAAGATAATCGCCAAATGCCCAACCGATATTCTCGCAAAAGAAGACCGGAATTACCTTGCTGGAATGATCAAACAGAGGTTCAAGAAACTCACCGATCATCTAATATCCTTACCAGATCTTAAAAAACAGTTGAGGCCAAAAGGAAAAGCAGTAATGGCGGCAGCAACAGCAGCAACAGCGGCGACTGCGGTCTCCCATAAATTCGCCTGGGCCTGGGAGTGGGTCTATATCGCCCACTACGACAAGTTTTTCAATATCAAGACCAAAAAGTTTTACAGCCGTCAGTCTTTTAATGCCGCCTTTAATCGGAAAATAATAAACGCAGACACTGATGTCGATACTGATATAGACATTGATATTGAGGGCAACAGTAATCGAAGTCTTACGGCAGAACGGTTTGTATTAGACTATTTGAAACTAAAAGTGCTTGATAACATCCTTTATATGCCCGGCAAACCTCTTTTTTTGGAGTTTATGGGATATGATTGTATCAACTCCTACAGCCCAGATAGCCATCCAAAGGCAAAGCCAAAAAATCGTTGGACAGAAACTGACCAAAAAAATATCAGAATTATCACCGGGCATTTTGAACACTTATTTGATAATCCAAAGGACCAAAAAATTCTTTTAGATATCATTGCCTGGATTGTTCAACACCCCGATAAAAAAATCAAATGGTCAACTGTAATTCGGGGAGCGGAAGGTGATGGCAAGACCTCCATCGCAATGCTTTTAGAAAAGATCATTGGTGATATGAATGTTGAAATAATTGATGGCAATATTCTGGAGAGCAATTTCACCGGCTGGGCAAAAGGCGGGTTGGTTAAATTTGTCGAAGAGATCCATTTTAGCGGCCAGAATAGACACCAACTTATGGATAAACTTAAGCCTTTTATCACCAATGACAAAATACCCATTCATCCCAAAGGCATTGATCCATACGTAGTACCTAATACGGCAAACTACATTATGACCACCAACTACATGGGGGCCCTGGCTTTAACAGAAGGAGATCGGCGGTATTGCTTTCTGAAAACCAAGTGGCTGACCAGGGACCAGATTTTACTTTTTGAAAACGAGTATCCCGACTACTTCGACAATTTCTATAAAGCCATTGAAGAGAGTCCTGCTGCCATCAGGCAATTCTTTCTCGATTACCAAATTAGTGACGATTTTAACCCTAATAAATTGCCACAGGATACAGCAGGAAAACTGGAAGCAATTGCCATGTCAAAAACTCCCGAACAAGAAGCCATTGAAGACATAATCGGGGATCCGGAGCAAATATACGTTGATGGCTATCTTGTATCGGCCACAGTGCTTCAAGACCTTTTGAATGATGATTTTGGTGATTACAAAATGAATATCCATACCAGTAAGGTGAACCAGATTTTGAGTTTAATGGGCTACACCTTATTAACTGGAGGTGCCGGCAGGATAAAAATCGGCAACAGAAAACATAAGATTTGGGTCAAAACCCCCGTCCGGTTGCCCAAAGAAAACGAGGATAGAAATCGTTGGATCCGGAACTATTTCGCTAACAAAGACAATGAAATTACTAAGGTAAAGTAATAAATGAAAGTAATAGAAGTAATGGGGGAAGAAAATAAAGAGGGGCTAAGATGGTTGAAAACATGGGGCCAAGAGGGGCCAAGTGACCTTAAAATTGACAACTTGGCCCCCGATTTCCTTGCTCCATGGGTGAATTTGTTTGGAGATATTGTTAAAAGTGTAATTAACTTGGCCCCGCTTGGCCCCACTTGGCCCCTAACTTGGCCCCTGGCAACTATTAGTTTTTATTGCATTTTGTCGTTAAACATAAGATAGGGGCCAAGTTACACATATAAAATTGAAATAGACATAAAAACTTTTTTTAAGGTCAAAAAAAAAGTACATAGATTCAGTATAGAAGATCCTGTACTTGGCCCCTAACTTGGCCCCTAATGAAAAAACGAGGTAAAAATTATGGAACCCAAGAGCAATAATAAGAGTGTGAGCAAGAGTGTGCGCAAGAATAAGAGAGAGAACAAGAACAATAGTGAAAGCAATAGCAAGAGCACAAGCGGTAGCGATAGCAAAAATAAAATTTACTGCGCCACCTGTCAGCACTGCAAAGTGTTCAACCAGTATAACACCACCGGGGAATCCTATACCCGGAAAGTTCGCTGCGCCGGGGGACAGTGGAAAACCCCAGGTGGCAGCCAAAGGAGTTATTTCTTCCACACCTTGCTCAGCCGGCAGATGGAAAAGTGCGCTCACTACGAATCTGATAGTAACAGTCGGGACGATGAACAAAAATTCATCCAGGACCTGCGCCAGACATTGCCCAGGAATAAAGTCATCCATAAAGTCATCACCCATAAAGTCATAACCCATAAAGCCATCGTCCATAAAACCAAAGTCAATCAGGGGGGTAAATCATGAGTAGGATTACTTTTGCCAAGGCATCGAAGTATCTTAGTTCGGAGCAGATTAAAGAACTACAGGACCAGGGCTTGGAGGGGATGCAAATATATGTCCCAACCAGAGTTTCTGAAAAACGGGAGGAGCGAATAAATGATATCGGTCATTTACACGACTCTCAGGGACTCAGCCTGGCTCAAAT
>CAZTWC010000322.1:0-1447 GCA_964617105.1 uncultured Myxococcia bacterium | reverse complement strand
GAGGGTGGCAGCAATTGTGAAAGAGTTCAGAGAGCGGTCTAAAGAGGAAAAATAGGACGAAGTGATGGTGGCGAGCCCCTCCTGCCCGGGAGGCTCAATCTTTTCTTACCAAGGAGGAACACTAGATGGTCAAGTTTAGTGAAACAGCAAAAAGATGTTCGGCGGTGACTTATTCAGGTAAATCCTGTCCAAATCCAGCAATGAAAGATAGCGACCTGTGCTGGCAACATAGCAAGGTCCGAAATCCAGAACTGATTGGCAAACCTAAGTGGTGGCAGGAGTTGCCTGATACTCTGGATATAACCAACGATGAAGAACAGGCGCTGATGATCAGTGCCCTGGAGGCAATCGATGATGATTTCGATTTAAACGAGTCCACCGACAGGATGCAGGCATTGATGTCGGCAGTCTATTTTGCCAAGTGGGTTTCTGCCTGCCGGGATAACAATTTGGAATTAGCCGCCGCTCATGATCATCTGCTGCAGAAGAATTTGAAGTGCCTGAAGGCAACCCGGGATGTGAGGGAGGGAGTGGAGATACAGGTCAGCACACCAGCCGAGTGGGCGACCGATCTTCTTGAGGAATACAATAGCAGGCAGGCGGAGAAGGCTGTGAAAGCGGAGGCTAGCAAGTGATTAGGAAGAAGATAAACCTGGTGCCGCATTCAATCTCTGGTAACAGAATTGTGGCGGAAAAAACTAGCGATTACTTGCTTATCAATTTCTTGACTGCCTGCGGCCAGATTGTCCACCAGTTGATAAAATTCATCTTCCTCAGCATCAATAGAGATATTGTTCATCTCGAGAAAAATAATGGCGGCAACAGCACCAACTCTTTTGTTGCCATCAACAAAGGGATGATTTTTAACAATATAAAAAAGATAGGCTGCCGCCATTTCAAACAGGTCTTTATGGAAAAAAGTAACTCCAATTCCAGAGAGAGGCATTGCGATAGCCGAGTTCAAAAGGTTCATATCTCGAATTCCAGCAGTGCCGCCGTAATTTTCCAACTGATTGGTGTGGATGGCAATAATTTCGTTAAGGCTCAGAAAAATTGGGTCCATAATAAATTTCTATTTGGCAAGTCGTTTAAGCATTTTCCCATAGCGGCGGTTTGTTTTTTCAAGAGCCGAGTTAAAAGATGCTTGGCGTTCCTGATCACGGACCGGAGAGAGGATAAGCAAATCACCGTCGGTGGAAATCTCCAGTGGTGTGGTGGGGTCAATTTTAAGGAGTTCCATAATTGGACGCTCAATAATCAGGGCATAACTGTTGCCATGTTTTGTAAGTTGCTTAATCATATTACCACCCCTTTTGGTTACCTCATTGTACTTACAGTATATCACCACGCAGAATTGTTGTCAAAAAGAGAAGGATATTTGACAAGAATAGAAAAAAAAGGTCGCAGAAGTCGTTGGAGGGCAGGAGGTAACTATGCGTGATTACGG
>CAZTWC010000321.1:0-4133 GCA_964617105.1 uncultured Myxococcia bacterium | reverse complement strand
ATGAAATGGGGAATTTAAGTGAGCACACCCTGGGTAGAATAAGTGAGCGCTATAGGATGTTGATACAATTATCATGGTAGATGCCAAGTTTTGCTCCACAATCGGAGCAGTAAAAAATGTTCGGTCTGTGCCTCATAAAACCTCCTGCAAATTATCTGTGGTAAAAATTATGTAAAAACAAACAGTTAATAAAACACTAAACACTATAGATAAAAAAATATCATCTTAATCGTTTTTAAAAAGCCAGATCAAGTTTAAGTTGATCATCAACCAGGGTTATGCATTGTATCAGGTTCAATTCTTTGACCCTAATTTCCATTGCCTGGAAAGAACAGTTAGAAAAACCTAGTTCACCTATTAAATCATTGGCAATTGATTCATGTAAAAACAAAGAGCCGAGATTGCCCTCGCCCTGGATAACCTCCACATAATCTTTTCGTTTAGAGGTTTTATCTTCCAGAAATCGACAAAAGATTGGTTTTATCAAGTCTTCCGGCATTAGCAGCATGGCTGCGAATTTGTCGGCCTGCCACTCAATCGGTTCCTTCTTTGTCGTTGTTCGGGAGATATGAAGTGGCGTTTTGGTATTCTCTTTCTCTCTGGCAGCCAGCAAATATTTCCTGTGCAGCACCCAGTGTCCAATCTCGTGAGCGATAGTAAATGCATAGCGTCCTTCTTTTTCTAAAAGTCCTTGTTCTATCCGAACTATCTGGCTATCCACCCAGGTAGCGCCTAAAACATCTTCCTGGCCGGTATACTCTTTTAAATCAAGTATTTCCAATGTAAAACCCAGAAATTTCTCCAGTATATCTTCCACCGGAACTGGCGGTAATATATGTTTGCCATTCCAACTGATAAAATCGTTTAAAAAATTCGTCACTGCAACACTAATGGTTTTTGGACTTAAAAATGGAACTTCAATCTTTGTCTGCATCGTCACTTTCATCCTTGGTGTATCTGATAAATCCTTTTAAAAATTCAAAATCTTTTTCCTGAAAACCAGAGTCTCTTGCCCGCCGCAGGAAGTCTGCAAGATTTGGTGTAGCCGTTATATAATCCCTGATATCTACTGCCACCCGGCCTGCTACATTCATCATCACATCGAAATCATCTCTAAGAACGTTAGCCAGTTTGGTAATCAAGGCTTCACTGGGTGGATTTGGTTCCGCCCCACTTTCCATCCTGCTAAGATAGGCTGGCGAAACACCGCATTTTCTGGCCAGTTCCCTGAGCCCGAATCCCTCCTCTTTCCTTCGTTTCCGAAGGTAATCCCCAAAACTACTCATCTTGGCTCCTTTCGTTGTTGAGTTCCAAGCAAACTCGTTAACTGTTGCATAGAAGATTAACACTCATATATGTGGTTGTCAAGGGTGCTTTTTTGACAAATTTGATAGCAATGAAAAATCAACAACTTATAGAGTTTGGAAAAAAAGTGGTTGTAATATACGAGATGGCGCTATTTTTTACTTACACGCAACCCAGTGAAAAAACTAATTATTTATGCGATTTGGAAATTTTCTGAAAAATTGTTGTCCCGGTTTTGGATTTTGCCCCTGCTTTATATATACAGAGGAGAAAAAAATTACGTCGCCAACGTAAACGTAAAATGATTGTTAATGACCATCTAAAAAAATGGGCAGAATTTGAGGAAACAATCTTCTCTCTCCGGTAATTATAATAGGGGGCAAAAAATAAACTATGAATCTGGAAGAATTTTTACAAAAGCCATCTATTTTTCAGGAGATGCTAAGCCATTTTAAAGTATTGACGCCTGATACCATGATCCGGGAGGTGTGGCACACCCACGCTAAAAAGCATCTGGGTAAATTTATTGGCGACAGAGAATTTGGCCATAGAGCAAAACTATCGATGGGATATTTTGTACCGGATATCTATATTAAAAAAAACTACAAGAGTGACTATAGGGTTAAATGGCTGGTTATAGAAGACAGCGTTGAAGTGTTGGCATCTTTTGCTAAAATATTCTCTTCTTTCAACATCTACACCACGCTCAATCACTATCCATTGAATTATGCTGCCTCAAGGCTCAAAGTAATGGAGATGGAGCATAAACTTCGTCAAGTAAAATCGAATTCCTGTTTGCATCAATATGCTCCTGAATTAGCGCTTCTAATTGATGATGAAAAAGCAAAAATCCCCAAAAATTGCTGGGTCGATTTAGCCTTTGATTTTGATGTTGGCAACGACAAAGAGATACAAAATATCAGCGGTGCCATCCCCTATGTGGTCAAACTGATAGACTTTTGCAAGCAGTATAATATCCCCCACCAGGTTTTCTTTTCCGGTTCGAAGGGGTTTCACCTGGTAATCCCTTATACAGTTTATAGCCAGACCATATCGGACGACAACCACCTTATTAACCGCAAGATCACCGAGTTGATCCAGGAGGAAACCGGCCAATTATTTATCGACCCGGCCATCTACTCAAACCGCCGGCAGTTTCGGCTGCCCAATACCCGTCATCAGAAAACCGGGTTTTACAAAGTTATTTTAACCGAGGATGATCTTGCCCAGGGCGAAAAGCATATCATCGCAAAAGCACAGGCGCCCTGCTCTCTCCCTGAAATGCCCGCAGGGCATAGTGAATACTTATCTGGCCTATATGCTTTAGCAGCCAGGGATGTTCGCAGCCGGCCTAAATTTAATGTCAAGCCTAAAAATATCGGTGAACTGCAGGCTGCCAGGCAGTCAAAGGGTAAAACAAAAAATGGCAAAAACGGCAAGGTTATTGTTAAGCCGGTTATGGCTATAGATAAATTGCACCATCCTCCCTGCATCACCCAGGCCCTGGAAATAGGAGTAGTGGATATTGAAAAAGCCAACCGCAACCAGGTAACTGTTTTACTGGCATCCTATCTGAAAGCGATTGGCAGAAATATGGATGAATCCTGTCAATTTTTAACCTGGCATGCTCTTACAAAATTGGTACAGTTTTCCCATTCTTCCTTATCTGATATTGAAAACTCTACAAAAACGGCTGTTACAACCGTTTTTCGCCATGAAAAATACCATTTTAATTGTCGAATTTCCCGTTATTTTGGCTTGGTTTGCAACGATACCTGCGAATTATTCAGATCATACCGGGAAACAGCGACTTCGCGGAGGTTGCACAAAGTCGAAAGTCAAAGCAATATACAAAGCGAAAAGCCTGACAAAGTAAAAACTAAATTACATAGCCCTCCTACAGCCGAAGGCCCTTTATTTGACAGTGTCGATGACCTGCGAAGCGATTTAGCAGCCCAAATAACCCGATACCTAATTGACGTTCGGACTGGCAAGTACACCAAAGAAAAACGCATACCGCCCCTCTTAGTCAAGGCCCCGGCCGGCTCCGGCAAGACCACAACCACTTTCAATACCCTGGCTGACATGAACCTGCGCACCCTGTGGGTGGCTACCCGGCACGATATGTATGAGAATATTCCCAATCACCTAAAATTCATCTGGCGCAAAATCGAGGGTCGGCACGGGGAGGTGAAATTAAAAGATGGAACAGTCCTTCCTGCTAATTGTAAATTTTCTTCTGTCGCCAGCAGGTTGCGTAGTCATCGGCTGAATGTAAATCAGCATCTTTGCAAAATGCACTGTGAATTTCGTGATGACTGCGAATATTGGAAACAATTTAAAGACAAGCGCCGTAATTTTTTCGTCCAGCAGCCTATGTATTTGCACAAGGTCAAGGATTTTGCCCATAAGTTCGATGTTATCGTCTTCGATGAAGATATTATGTCTCAATTCGTTGAATCAGTTGAAATCACTGTTGACCAAATAAAATATGTGGAACAACTCCTTACCGATTATGTGGAATTCAATAGAGACGCAAAATTTAACTACGATATTGATTTTTCCGACAGTGAAATAGTAGGCACCTGGAACATTATCTGCTTATTGTCTACTCTGCAAGATACTTTGGGAAAATATCGGGGTGGAATAAAGCCAATTACTGGCGATATTTTGCATCGCTTTTTAAGCGAAGTCTATGCAGAAGGAAATTTGGAATCATATGTTGGTGCTCCCGGTTCTTTAGCAAGATTGTTATCCAGCATCCCAAAATCTCTTGATTCAGTAGTAGATTCCATTTACATCGATCCTCATGATTTGAAAAAGCAATT
>CAZTWC010000320.1:0-4137 GCA_964617105.1 uncultured Myxococcia bacterium | reverse complement strand
CGCAAAAGTTAGACGATATGGGTGAAGGGGCGGCAGTTGGTGCATTTGCAAATCTACAGGGTTATGTAGCGGAGCAATATGTCTCTGCAAAATTAGTTGAACAGGGATACCAGGTTAGTTTTCCCGACAATCCCAATCAAGCCGGATTTGATTTGATTGTTGACGGTTATCCTTTTCAGGTCAAATGTCTTGGTGACATGGCCGGAATAAGTGAGCATTTCAGCAAATATCCGGATATTCCGGTGATTACCAATGCTGAACTGGTGGAGCAGGTTACTAACAGTAATGCCGATTGGGCAGATCAGGTTTTTTTTCTGGAAGGATTCTCTAGAGACACTGTATCGGAAATAACTGAAACATCGCTGGAGGCTGGTCAGGAGATTGTTGACTATGAGATACCATTTTTCGTTACCGCCATCAGTATAGCCAGGAATGGTCGCGATTGGTGGAATCAAGAAATCAAAATGGGTGATGTTTTCGCCAATGTGGGCTCCGATGTTTTGTTTAAGGTGCCTCTGGGCTATGGAGGAGCATTGATAGGAGAAGGGTTGGGTATATTGTTGTTTGGGGCGGCGGGAGGAGTTGTTATGGGCGGAGTACTCGCTGTGGCTGCAGCATCTCAATCAGGAAGATTGATAAGTTTTATTAAAGAATATCGGGTAGCGGATAAGTTGAAAGAATCTTTAATCGAAGCCTCCAGGCAACTTCTACTTTGTGTCCATCAGGGGCTGGAGGATAAAATTAGTATATTAGAGGAGAAAATGAGACTGGTGGAAGGTGACCCAGACTTGAAACAATATATTCAGGAACGCTTTTATGATGATATTCTATTTTTCAATGAGCGGTTGAGTGAAGTAAAAAGTATACTTCGAGAGCCGGTAGACAAACCAATTAACTATGCTTTGAGGGCCGTTGATCTGGCTCGTCGCGCCAGGGTGCATCCCTATGTTTTGCAAAAAGCATATAAAAATCTTCTAGCCCTTTTTGACCGAGTAAACCAGCAAAATAAATCGTGGTTTCAGTGGGAATAGTTTTTTCTGACTATAGTAATTTTTTTTTCAATTATCTGTAACGCTTTTACCTGTATGCCATCTAAATAGACATAAGCATAAGATTGTTTTAAAGACAAGGCTCAATGGGAGGAAGACAATGGGATCAATAAAAAAATACTGCTCTGATCAGGAAGACTGGGGGAACTCTTTTGATGATATGGATTCCGGCAACTGGGAGAATTACCTGGGAGGTCCGGAAGATTCTTTCTTTGAAAGTCAAGAAAGTGATGCCGTTGAAAAAATAGCAGAGTTTGATTGTGACCTGGAAGATCTGCCCAGGCAAATTAAAGAATTCTCTGCCCTCATGGAAGGTAACTTTTATTTCACTGAGGGACCAGTTGAAACAACTAGCCAAAAAGAGGATGAGGAAAGAATGGCAAACAACATTAACCATCAACTGCACATCATTGAGTGGCTTGAAACATCTACCTTAATAACCAAAATTCCTCGTCTAAACGGTTTTTACATAACTAAAATGGCTGCCAGGATTCGTCTTGCCAATGGTTCAATGATAGAGTTGATGGACTGGTTATCCAGAGAAGGTATGACCAATAAAAAAGTGATAAAAAATTATCAAGTGATCTTTTTGCAAGGACCGATTGAGGGTCAAGAACTAATCATGTTCATAAAACTCAATGAAATACCCATGGCTTTCAAAGTAATTGACGAGCCACAATTCCCTAAAGAGTTGGAGTCATTGCCCGATGACTATGACTACTGTTTCCCCGATGATTCAGATGAACCC
Source organism: uncultured Myxococcia bacterium (assembly GCA_964617105.1). Classification (GTDB taxonomy): domain Bacteria; phylum CAZTWC01; class CAZTWC01; order CAZTWC01; family CAZTWC01; genus CAZTWC01. The sequence continues at coordinate 2,340 of CAZTWC010000320.1, read as the reverse complement.
GGACCAGATGATATTCCTATGTGAGGGGGGAAATGTTAAAAAAAGAGATGCTAGATAGTTATTGGGCCGATCTTGTCTATAAAACCAACATTGTCTATAAGAATGACAAATTAATGTTTTTTAATAAAAATCATGGGATAGCATCAATTGCCTCCTGGCCGCGGCTACAGGCTTGGCGAAGATTTGCAGGCCATTCCTCCTGGCATGGTTTTCACCCAATAATTAATATAAACAAAAAGAAGGTCGAACCATGGAAGCATGACCCTTTTAATAAATGTGACATTCTATGGATTGTCGAAGATGAGACCTTTACCAAAACCCGAAAGAAATTTCGCAAAGATATTTCCCAGTTTTTTGTTGCTATACCGCCAAAACCAAAAAAGTTGGTGAAAAGATACAACTACATGCATTGGCAATTGTTAAATGCTTATTTGAGAGCGCCGTCTATCCGGGATCTTTTTATTTCCAACCCGGCCCTAGCATTTTGTCTGGCTAATTTCCGGTTTTTTAATCAGATGACTACTCATCCATACCGCACAATAGAGTCCAGGGCCCGCAAAAAACAAAAAGCAATTCTCCATTATTTGGGATTTCCCCAAACACAAACTTGGACCAAAATTTTTAAAAAAATCGCTTTTTGCGCTCTAAAGCCAAGTATTCTAGTCTCTCTTAGAAATCTGCTGCAAAAACAAAAGAATTTTAGCAACAATAGAATGACTAAATTATTTCAGCACTGTCAAACAATCAATCTCCCTTTGCTGAATTGTTTGGTCGGCACCGACCATTTTCCCCCCCACATAAACTGCTTCTTTGACACCAATAACTCTCCCATACTCCATAAAAACTCTTTTTATCTAGAAATCGGCAGTGATACATGGGAAAAAAATAACCTCGATCCTCAGATGCTTATTGCTGAAAATGCGTTTATGCTAGAGCGTCTGGGAAAGAAACACACATATTGTTATCGCTCCATAGAGCACCTCAATTCTATCCACCAGGAACTAATTTGGGAAACCAATCGGCAAGTAATGAAAAAGTCTACATCTATAGAGTTAACTTTTCCGCCGCCTCCTATCCAGGGTAACCAAAATATTATTCCCATAACCTCACCACAAGAACTGGGCCATGAAGGGTGCGAGCAAAATCATTGCGTTGGCATTTATGCTCCAATGATTGCCAGGGGGTTTGGATATGTTTATAGAATTTTAGCGCCTGAACGGGCTACTCTTTTAATAGCACCTCGAGGAGAGAGATATGTCATCCAGGAAATTAGTGGCAAATCCAACCAAAAAGTAAAGAGTTCCACCAAAAAAGAGATAAAAAAATGGCTTTTGACCAGTGACTATCAAGTTGCGCCCCCATCAATAAATACTAGCCATATTTATATGGCGCCTCAGCCCCAACTAGATTTGTTTGGAAACTATAATACCATGGATGAAATAATCGATATGGAAAACAGTTCACCTCAATAAGGGATCCTCTCCAGCAGTTGGTGCAACTTGTTCATAACTTCATCAATATCTTGCCCAGTATTTATCAGATTTGAAATCTCTGTTAGTTCTTTGGTGTAATATTTTTGAGCTGGCATATGATGAGAGAACATTTGAAGGATAGATTGATTTAATTTCTCTCTTATTTTTTGGTTAGATTTATCTCTATGTAAATGATATAGAGATATTTCAACGTTGCTTCTGCTGGCTAAAAACCTGATAATTGGCTCTGTTTTTGGGTTTTCTATTGTTGTTCGTTGTAATTCATCACTTATTTTACAGGCATCTTCAAGGTTTGTTAAAGCCAGTGCCGCTCTGAGCAGAACCATTTTTATCTGACAGCCTGGATATGGGTTTGGGTTATCGATGATCTGTTTGCCTATTTTTTCTATCTCTTTTTGAGCGTTTAATGGCTTTTTCATGTCCAGAAAAACTCTGGCCAGGGCTAAATGGATATAAGAAGCATCAATAATACGCTTGGAATTACCGAGGATGTTTTCCCGATTTTTCTCCAGGGCGGCTTTTAGAGTTTTTTCAGCAGACTGATAATCTCTATTTCTCCTCTCTCCTTCGCCCAGGTAACACATAATGCGGGGAATTTCACTGCTTGATGGATCTCGTAATGCCTGTCCCAGGGAGCGTTTAAAGATTTCGATACCTGTGCCTGGATTGTCGAAATATATCTCTATTTGCCCTATTGTGCCATTCACTTTGATAGTGATATTACTACCCAATAGGCCACTCTCCATAAAGGGCTCTATTTTATTTAAATAATTACTTAAGATTTGCCGTGCTTTATCTGGCTGGAACATATCAAGATAGTTGACACCAAGATTGGCAAGAAATTCAC
>CAZTWC010000319.1:0-4137 GCA_964617105.1 uncultured Myxococcia bacterium | reverse complement strand
AAGTTAATTATACTCAACATAGCACAATTAACCGTTTTTATGCCAAAATATTACTGCTTTTTTTGCATAATTACAAAATTTGCCTTATAGCCTGGAATAGGTTTTACCTAAAATCAGTAGACATGCCGCCGACCCCCGACGATTAACCAGGTAACACTTTTTACTGACATCGATAAAATCTATTAAGAACTGCTATAGTTGTTGATTTTAGTTTTTATTCAATCAATCAATATTGTTTTACGGACAGTCTGCGCCAGAGCTGGACAGTCGATGACTCGGACATCATTTTACCCTTTGCTTTTTGCTCAATCCTATGTAATACTGACCAAAAATGGATTTTGGTCACCTTTGATATGAGGAAAAAATGAGGTACGCTGAAACAGGGTTTAATTTAGAAGTTGATCTGACCAGGGGAAACATCGAGCGGAAGGCAACCGACCCAAGGCTAACCGAGCAATATCTGGGTGGTTTAGGTACCACCGCCAAGATACTGTGGGACCGGGTGCCGCCAGAGACTGATCCCTTTTCTGCTGATAATTTACTCATATTCAGCACCGGTCTTTTATGTGGCACTCCCGCTATTGGTTGCAACCGCACCATTGTTTCCACCTATTCACCACAGACGTTGCTAATGGCTTATTCGATGATGGGTGGATTTTGGGCGCCAGAGTTGAAGTATGCCGGTTACGACAAGGTTATCATCCGCGGTAAATCCCCGGATCTGGTTTATCTGTGGATCAACAACGACAAAGTGGAGATCCGTGACGCTTCTCATCTAAAAGGTAAAGGCGCCACTGAAACCAGCCAACTTATCCGGCAGGAGTTGAATGAGCCCAAAGCCCAGGTGGCTTCTATTGGTCTGGCCGGTGAAAACCGGGTATATTTTGCCTCCATCGAGCAGGGCAGGTCCAGCGCCAGCCGGGGTGGGATGGGCGCTGTTATGGGCGACAAGGGCTTAAAGGCAATTGCGGTTCGGGGAACCAATGATGTCCATATTGCCCGACCGGCTGAATTTATCGATATTTGCAACCAGGTGCTGAAATATATAAAAGACCGCAATGAAAATCCTATCCCGGGAGTAATGCCTATTTTGGCTGGTTTGGGGTCGCCGCAAGAGATGGCTATCCACGATGAGAAGTGGCACACTGAAAATTTCGCCTGGGGAAATTCCCGCCTTAGGCGCAAAGGTTTTTGGACCGAAGAGATCGCCAAAAAGTGGACCGAAACCATGGAGAGTTACCGGACCCGGCTGATAAGTTGTCATAACTGTCCGATGAAATGCGGGGCAACCATTAGCGTGCCGGGACTTCCAACCTATATGATGAAATGTTTCTCCAAACTTACCTATACCATGGCCGCCATGTCAGATTTGGATTTTGGTTTGCGAATTGCTCGCAATGCAACCGAGTATGGCGTAGATGGATTCTCGGCCCCGCAAGTTATGGCCTTTGCTCTGGAACTTTACGAAGCCGGTATTTTAACTGACAAAGAGATGTCGGGAATGCCCTCTGACAACCAGGAGAGATTTTATTGGTTGCTCGACCGGATTGTTAGACGGGAAGGGATAGGAGATGTTTTGGCCAATGGCACCCACTGGGCGGCCCAACAGATTGGCAAGGGCGCCGAAGAATATGCCCATAACAATATCAAAAAACACGAGCAACTGCCGCTCAAGTTAGGGATGCTTAATCCTATATATTTCCTTATGTACAGTACGGGCGAAAAGATAAATATAACCCAAATCGAGGGGAATTTCCCTCAGGCTCCTTTTGTTACCAGAGAGGAGAGAGAAGAGTTTGTCAAAGATTGGATCCAGGTCCCCGATGAAAAGTTCAAGCAGTATTTTGTGGACTGGGAGTTGCGGGGAGAAAAATCGATTCCATTTTACCCACCTCTGGAGGCAACTTGTGAAATTGTCGATTGGCAAGAACAGATGCACTACATCGATGACGCCACTGGCATGTGCGCCGGTTTGTCGTCATTTCCCCTGAAACCTCCATACCATATCCACAATTTACCCCATCTGATCTCATCAGCCACTGGGGTTGATATCGATGAAGCCGGACTGACTCAAATAGCCAAGAGGAACCGGAATTTAGTCCGGGCCGTCAATATCAGAAGAGGGATGCGGAGAAAAGATGAGAAGCCTCCCAAGGACCATTGGAGGAGGAGATTTCCCGAACTCGAGACCCAACTCCTGGATGAGTATTACAAATTCAAAGGGTGGAACCAGCAGGGTATTCCTACCCAGGAGTCTTTGGAGGAGTTGGGGTTGGATTTTGTAAGCCAGGATTTTTTGGAGAGGGGGATCTTGACTGAGGATGGTTCCTGTCCAGAACCAGAGATTGCGGCGGAAAAAGAGACCAAGTAGGGAGGAAGTGAACTGTGAAAGGTAAAAAAACAATCAAGACCATAAAAATCGATGTCGATAAATGCAATGGTTGCCGGGCCTGTGAGGTGATCTGCTCCGCCTTTCATGCTATGCCAAAATATAGCAGCAACAATCCGGCCCGCTCTCGTATCCGGGTAATTCACGAGCCTTTAAAAGATATCTATATCCCTGTTTACGCCGGCGAGTACGCTGCTGCCGAGTGTACCGGCCGGGACAAATATACCATTGACGGCAAAGAATATGACGAGTGCGCTTTTTGCCGGGCTTCCTGCCCCTCCCGGGATATTTTCAAAGAACCTGATTCAGGACTCCCTCTTAAGTGTGATATGTGTGAATCGGATCCACCTTTGTCAGAACCGATGTGTGTTCAGTGGTGTGTGGCCGATGCCCTCACTTACGAAGAGAGGGAAGAGGAAGCAGAAGAGGAAGAGAAGCAGGAGGAGATAGAGATTGGATTGGAAGCCATGGCCAACAAATATGGATGGCAAAAAATTATCGATACCGTAGCGCGAATGCCAAAGAAGGACTGAAGCATAGAAACGATGGAAAGAGGTTCAAAAAAACCGTGGAAACAGTAACTCCTTTTAGAGAAATTATCGATGAGATCAAAAAGGCTGGCGGAGAAGTTTGCAAGTTATGTTATCAATGCGGAAAATGTGATGTAGTTTGCCCCTGGAACAAGGTTAAAGATTTTAGTATGCGCAAAATAATCCGCCAGGCCAACTTTGGATTGACGGAGTTGGAACTGGAGGATATATGGCACTGCACCACCTGCGGAACTTGCCCGTCCCATTGCCCCAGGGGAGTAAAACAGGTAGATGTGGGAATATCTTTGCGTAGAATCGCTTCAGATTATGATGTTTTTCCCGCGGCAGTTCGGGGGGCCCGGACTGCAGGAGTAAGCCTTAGCACCGATGGCAACCCTTTGAGTGAAGATAGGGCCGGGCGGGCTGATTGGGCTAAAGGGTTGGAGGTCAAACCGTTTACCGAAGGGATGGAGGTCTTATATTTCGTTGGTTGTTATTACAGTTATGACCCCAGATTGAAAAAAGCGGCTTTGGCCACCGCCAATATCCTTAATAAAGCCGGGGTAGATTTCGGGATATTGGGCACAAAAGAAAACTGCTGCGGCGAAAGTATCCGCAAGACTGGCGGCGAGGAAGTATTTAAAACCCTGGCCAAAGAAAATATCAAAACCTTTATCGACAAAGGGGTGAAGAAGATACTGGTTTCTTCTCCTCACTGCTTTGACACTTTTAAAAATGAGTATCCCGAATTTATGGTGAATTTTGAGGTGGTTCATATCTGCCAATATCTGTTGGAACTCATCGAGCAGGGAAGGCTCGAGTTAACCGGGGAATATGGAAAGCGAGTCACCTATCACGACCCCTGTTACCTGGGCCGGCATAACGGCATCTTTGACCAACCCAGAGAGATTTTAGAGAAGGTGGCGGGGTTGGAACTGGTGGAGATGGCCGATTCCCGGCAAGATAGCCTCTGTTGCGGCGGCGGCGGCGGCAGGATCTGGATGGACACTCCCAAGAGCGAGCGCTTCTCCAACCTCAGGTTAGAGCAGGCAAAAGAGGTTGGAGCCGAGGTGTTGGTTACTTCCTGCCCATATTGCATCACCAATTTTGAGGAGAGCAGGTTAACCCTCGAATATGAGGATTCCCTGGAGGTTAAGGATATCACCGAAATAATTCGGGAAGTGATTTAAGGGCGCAGAAAATTGGAAAAAGAAACAA
>CAZTWC010000318.1:0-4174 GCA_964617105.1 uncultured Myxococcia bacterium | reverse complement strand
ATTCATTTCCTGCAAGGTTTCAATTCTTGTCTTTTCCGAAGACATGGATTACCTCATTAATGTTAAGATTATTTCGATGCCACTATTACAACTCGCTTAAAAAAAAAGGCTTAACACTTTTACAAATGTTAAGCCCTCTACTTCCTTCTGGTGGAGCCGAGGGGGATCGAACCCCTGACCTTATGACTGCCAGTCATATGCTCTCCCAGCTGAGCTACGGCCCCGTAAGTGAAGATAATTTATATGGTATCCCAACTATTATGTCAAGTGTTTTTTAGAATTTATTCCATGATTTTACAGGTGGGCCAGGTGATGAACTACGCCGAATTGCAAATGCCGTGGCGCCACCACATTGTAATCACCATACAAAAAGAACTTGATTAATATTTATTTTAAAGGTAAATTTTTGTTTTATTTACTTCTTTTTCAAGTATCTTGGTCAGGTAATATATATGAGCGATATGTCGAAAAAAGCCTTAGACGAATTTCTCGGTGAGGCGCAAGAGATAATTGATTCGCTAAATAGCGACCTGCTGGAATTGGACAGCGGCATAAATTCGGGAAAAATTGATCCAGAAATCCTCAACAATATTTTTCGAGGTGCTCACTCTTTAAAAGGTCTATCAGGGATGTTCGGCATCACCAAGATGAGTACCCTGAGCCATAATATGGAAAATTTGCTGGACGCCCTCAGGCTGGGCAAGGTTAAATTAAAAGCAAATATTCTAGATATCATGTTTGAGTGCATCGAAATCTTCAACGCCATTATTGAGGATATCTCCAGAAGAGGGGATGGACCAGGGATCAATATTGAGGAAATTCTATTTAAAATTGAAGAGGCCAGCAGCCAAAAAGAGCAAGAGAGTGACGATAATCCCCTCAAGAGTATTGATATCGACAAGGGTATTTTAGATGTTCTCACCGAATACGAAGAATACCGGCTTATTGAAAATATCAACCAGGGACTCTATATCTACAAGGTGCACACTCTTTTCGACCTTATGAGTTTCGACCAGGACCTGGCTGATCTGACCGCAAAAATAAAACCCTTTGGCGAGGTGATCACCACTTTACCAAGTTCAGAAAGTGAAGAGGTTAATGGTATCGAATTCGATATCATTTTCGGAAGCGAACAGGAACTCGACTCCATCTCATCAACCATAACCGATAAACATATTTCGCTCAACAAGATAAATCAAAAAACGAAAGCCAAACCCAAAGCGGAGCCAGAACCAGTAAAAGAAGTTAAAGAAGTTAAAGAGGTCAGCCCTCCAGTAGCCGAAATATCGGTGGAGAAAAAAACCGCCACCTTGGCAGAACCAATACCCAAACCAACCTCTACTCCCATTGGAGCCAAAAAGACCGAGGGGTATGGTTCATTAAAAAGCGTCAGCCAAACCGTGCGGGTGGACATAAAAAAACTAGACCATCTAATGAATATTGTCGGGGAGTTAGTGCTGATTAAAACCAATATGTAACGAATTTCCGATTTGCTGAAAATGGAACAGGGTTTCCAGGGATTTGCAGTTGATCTGTACAAAGAATGCCGGCAGTTCGACAGAAAACTGGATGAACTACAGGATGGGGTGATGGAAGTCAGGATGGTGCAGTTGCGGCAAATATTCGATAAACTCTCTCGGGTGGTCAGAAAAATATCCCGCGATGCGGGCAAAGAGATTAATTTCCACATTACTGGTGCGGATACTGAACTAGACAAATTAATCGTGGAGGAGTTGAGCGATCCTTTGATGCACATTATCCGCAATTGTATTGACCACGGTATTGAAATTCCTACCAAACGGGTCGAAAATGAAAAAAAAGAAGCTGGCAACGTCTGGATCAGAGCCTATCAAAAAGGTAACCATGTTATTATGGAAGTTGAAGATGACGGCAGCGGCCTGGATTATGAAAAAATTGGTAATATCGCAGTTGAGCGAGGGCTTATCGAACCGGAAAAATTAACCGAACTATCTAAACGGGAAATATTCAACTTCATCTTTCTGCCCGGGTTTTCCACCAAACAAGAGATCAGTGAAATTTCTGGCCGCGGGGTGGGCATGGATGTAGTAAAAACCAATATCTCCAATCTCAGCGGTATTATCGACATCCAGTCTGATAAAGGGGTAGGCACCAAGATCACCATGACTCTACCCATTACCCTGGCTATAATAAAAGCACTGATTATTAGAATCTGCCACAATATATATGCCATATCATTGAACTCGGTTTTGGAAATTATTGTTATCAACAGCCAAGATATCAGAACCATTGAAAAGAAAGAGGTAATTCAACTTAGAGGCGATACTCTGCCACTTTTGAGATTATCAAAACTGTTTAATGTAGACTCTCCCAATGAATACCATGAAAAACTCTTTGTTATTGTAGTGGGTCTGGCCCAAAACCGCCTGGGAATAATAGTGGATCAACTGCTGGATCAACAGGATATTGTTATCAAACCATTGGGTCCGGTTCTGTCTACTATTAAAGGAATCGCCGGGGCAACCGATCTGGGCAACCACCAAACCATCTTGGTGCTCGACATTGGAGCCCTCATCGAAGAAGCCCTTACCAGAGAATAAACATCATTTAAAATCAGGGGAATTAATAAATGGCCACAAAAAAGCGGAAAATCGGTGGTTCAAAGAATAAAAAGAAACTTACAGCCAATGGAAAAAGCGGGAAATATTCCCTGGAAAACATAAACAAGGAAGCTGAACAATCCAGAACTAGCTCAGATCATCTCTCATCTTCTCCCATCTCAGAAGAGATGCTACAAAAAATGATGATGATAAGCAACCAGATTGGAACGGAGCAGGAAGCCAGCGATGATGCATCCTCTCATCAACCCAGTCCTCCTGCCGAAAAACCATATCCTCATCCTCCTACAGTTGTCTACGTTCAGCAAAGTCAGCCACGAACAGAGCCCAAAGACGATGACTTTGACGAAGATGATCCTTTAAAAGGATTTTTCATCCGTGAACAAACCACTGAAGGAGCTGATTTCATTCACCTGGCTGAAGAAATATATTCCGACCTGGGGAAAGACCAGGAAGTATTTGATGAAGGTCTGCAGGAATTTCTGGGATTTATGCTGGACAATGAAGAATATGCCATCAGTATTATGCATATTAAAGAAATTATTAAATACCAACCCATCACCGAAGTTCCCCGTGCTCCGCAATATGTCCCTGGAGTATTATCATTACGCGGCCAGATAATCCCTATTATCGACCTGCGCAAACGCTTGAAACTTAAGGCAAAAGATCCTGACCACAATACCAGGATACTGGTACTGTTGAGAGAAGATCAGGACTATGGTCTAATCGTGGACCGAGTTTCCCAGGTGGTAAGATTCTCTGAAGATGAAATAGAGCCGCCTCCCCAGGTAATTAGCAGCATGGAAGCCGACTTTATTGAAGGAGTGGGGAAATTTAAGGATAATATGCTAATTATTCTCAATCTCGAGAGCGTTTTGGAAATATCTCTTTACTAAATATATACTAATGGGACAAGTTTATGACCACTACCGGAGTAAAAGTTGATTTTGATGATAATCTGGTTCAACTGGCCACCTTCAGCGTGGGAGATGAAGAGTATGTCATAGATATTATGCGTATCAGACAAATAATTGAACCTCAACCCATAACCCCGGTTCCCAAGTCTCCTCCATTTTTTGAAGGGGTAATAGAACTGAGGGGAAATATCATCCCAATTATCGACTTACGCAAACGCTTTGGGATGAACCCCAAAGGCATCACCAGACTTACTAAGTATATTATCGTTGTGGTTAAAAAAAGAGTCTTGGGACTAATAGTAGATGCTGTCCTTGAAGTTGTTACTGTTCCCCACCAAAACATCAAGCCTGCGCCTAAAATTGTTTTAAACAGCACCTCCAAGTATTTCGTGGGGGTATGTAACCACGAAAATAGATTGCTTTTACTTCTGAATATTAATAAAGTATTGACCAGTTCAGAACAAGAGCAGTTGGATTTTCTGATTTAGGGCTCGCTTTAAAATAGGGCTGCAAGTAAAGTTAGTTTTTATGCACCCTTAACAGGAATCGCTGAAAAAGAGGTCACCGCCACCCTTACCATCTGGAATTATCCATGATAAATATATCGATGACCGACAGCGAGTTTAAACTTCTTCGGGATATTATCTATAACTACTGTGG
>CAZTWC010000317.1:0-4193 GCA_964617105.1 uncultured Myxococcia bacterium | reverse complement strand
ATTTTTCCATTAAAACATGCCATTTATACCTGTCTAGTTTTTGGGGTCCATTATAGCCCTTCGCTTACTTTATAGTATTTTGGCAATTATATTTGTGAATAACGCAGGCATCCCGTGCCAAAATACCGCTACGCTATAAAGTTTCGCTCCGGGGCAGACTTCCATGGTTGTTATATCCGGTGCTGCAAAAAGTTTACTGGACAGTAGTGGGAAATTTTAACCTATTGCTCAGACTGGAATAGATCGCCACTTTCGGGTAGAGATAATCTATCTATGGTCAAATGTGGCAAGGTTTTTGGAGATATAGCAGTTATTACTAATTTTTAACGATGGCAAATAGACATACAGACCTCCGGGTGAGAGTGATAATATCTTAAAGCATCTGACAATCTCTCTGTTAACTCATTATAGTTTTTAGCCACAAATCTTGAGAAAAAAGACTCTTTCAGATTCAACCATATACGCTCAATTGGGTTAAAGTCAGGTGAATATGCCGGTAAATATAAAGGAACAATATGTCCCCAATTCAGCCCGGCGGCTTTGTGCCAACTGGCATTGTCCATAACCATCACTATCCACTTATTGCCGATGTGGTCATTCAAATGGTCCAGATAAATTTGGAAAGTCGCTTTATTCACCACAGGCATTATCAAACTGAAAAAGGTCCCATCTGATGGACTTACTGCGCCAATGTCATTTTCCCTAATATGAGCTCCTGTATAGGGTTGTCTGGGTCGTGAACCCTTTTTGGCCCAAATTTGTCGTGGTTTACTGTCGCCCTGGATTCCGCACTCATCCTGATACCAAATTTCTATTCGAGGTTGGTTGCGAAGAGCATCTAATTTGGCCATAAATTCTTGACGGACTTCTTCATCTTGTTTTTCAGGCCATGAGCGGGGACGAAGACGTTTATAACCCATTCTGCGCAGAATGTAACAAACTTGAGGATAACTGATTTCTATCAGGTATTTTTTTTTATATGGCCATGAATCAATTTACCCGTAACTGTTTGACCATCTATTTCCTGCTTTATTTCAATGATCTCTTTAATTTCAAGTCGAATACCCCCGGTGACTTTGGATCTAGAGCCAATATGCTCTGGGATTAGTCCCTCCTTTCCAGCCTTGTCCCACCGGGAACGCCAGTTACGAATAGTGGCAACAGAAACATCTAATAGTTCAGCAACCTTAGTTTGTGTCTCTCCCTTCATTAGTAACCTGATGGCATTCAACCGTTGGCTCATCCGAGCATCACGCTCTTTCTTATACCAACGGGTTACTGTTGCCAGGTCACCCCATTTTGTAGTCGGTTTTTTTAAGGTAGGCATAAATTATACTTACCATTTCTCACCAAAAAGTACAAGGGAAACCATCGCTAAAAATGATTAAGTTTTGCTATAGATATCATTGATTCCCATCCCTGCCTGAAAATTCCAGAAACTTTACCAAAACAACCCTTGACTCTTTGAAAATGGGAAGGTAACCAACAAAGCAGGAAGGGGCTTGTCTGTTTTCTTAAGTCCTAACATAAAAAAGGGGCCCATGATTACTGCACCATAGCAAAACATAATCACTGCCCCTTCCATAAAACAAAGAGGAGCCACCCTCCCCGCTATGGCAGGCCTTGATGCTATGGTGCAATTTTGGGTTTGTCAGAAATATTCTCTCAATCTCACTTGCCAGCAATTCAAATAAATTTTCGGTGAACAGGCATAGTTGGTTGTAGCGTTAAAAAACGTTTCGTTTCGCTTGTGATTTCAACCTATTGATTTTTCTATTAATGGGACTTGACATCTCTTTTATTTACTGTTCTGATTTTTATTTTTGGATTGTAAATCTTAATTCATCATTTTCGATGAAAGTTCTTTCAAAACTAAATACCCGTTGAATGAAGTATGGGGAAAAACTGATTTTAAGGTGTTGTCGCAACTATCTAAAAGTCCAGACTGTTGCTGCACTCACCAATACCCCACCGGCAAACCCGAGGTAACGGTGGAACTTGGTAGTTTGCCAAAATTGTGGGTCCTCCAATTCGCTGATATGGCTCTCAGTGATTCTCAGTTTTTCCCTGCATACTTCCATGTTTTTCTTCCGCATGGTTTTTTACGCTGTAGTTTTAGATTGATTTTCAGTTATACCCTGATTCCACTTGACATCCGGTCAAAGTTGTCCGACAATATAAGTATGAAAGGTAATGAATTTATCCGAAAAATAAAGAAAATAGGCCATAAAAATAAAATCAATGTGCAAATTGAGAAACGTCGAGGAAAAGGAAGTCACCAAACTCTGTTATATGGCAATAAGTTTACTATTATCAGAAATCCAAAAGATGAGTTAAAAACCGGCACATTGCAGGCTATGTTAGGCCAACTCAATTTGACAATGGATGACATAAACAATGGATGAGGATCAGGCACCAAACACATAGGGGGGAGTTCAATGTATAATTTTGTATATCCTGCTAAATTAACACCTGATAAAGAGGATGGCGGATTTGTAGTTACATTTATTGATTTTCCCGAAGCCATTACTCAGGGTGACACTCAAAAGGAAGCGCTGAAGGAAGCCATTGACTGCCTGGAAGAAGCGGTGGCTAACCGAATAGTAATGAAGTCATCTATCCCAACACCTTCCAGACCGGGAAAAAATGAATTCTCTGTTCCCTTGCCGGCACAAATGGCAGCTAAAGCCGCACTTTACATTGCGCTTAATGATGTAGCCATATCCAAGGTTGAACTTTCCAGACGGTTAAATTGTGATGAGAAGGAGGTGCGCCGCTTGCTAGACCCTCATCACCAATCAAGACTACCGCGCATTGAATCGGCATTGATAGCGTTGAATAAAAGGTTAGTTGTTGGGCTACAGCCGATTTAATTTAGCGCCAAATTCTCCACACCATCCCCCCTTCACTGAAAAGCCCAAAGCGCCGCCACACTCACCACCACCCCACCTAAAAACCCGAGGTAGCGGTTGAACTTGGCGGTTTTCCACCAGGGTGGGTTCTCAAGTTCACTGATTCGACTGTCAGCGGCTTCCATTTTTTCCCTGCATACTTCCATTTTTCGTTTTCGCATGGATTGTTCCCGGGATAGTTTTTCCTGCAGGGCTTTGGTATCCGCATTCAAATTAAGGTATTTTTTAACCTTTGCCTCCTGCAGGATCACGCCATCGCAGGTGGCAATTTCATCTTGGAATATTGGTGTAGCCTTGGGGCAGTCATCGCCAGAGGCAATTATTGGAAGGTGAAATATAACGATACACAGCATGGTTGAAATCAATTTATTCAATTTTATCATTCAGTTATCCCCTATTCTTACAACTGACTAAATTGGCCAGGTAAAGATAAAATTCAAGATGATCGAACTTTTGGTCATCTATTCCGCAAAAGTAGCCAACCTGATTCAGGTGATCAGCCGGCAGAGCATCGCCCTGATAGGCCTGATAGTAATCAGCTTTCCACACCGCTGAGAATAGCGGAATAAAACCATCTGAAATGTGGTTTTCACTAATGGGATCAGTGGCAAGCACCTTATAAGTCAACCACAGCGGGATATCCACTTCATCAGAGTCAGGCTTTCTTGGCAATATCTCCCTGGTTATTCCAGCGTAGGTCCTGCAACAGACCCCTTCCGGCTCCGGGTGATCGATATTAAACTGTGAACAGAACTTTTCTGTCAGGTAGTAGGTGGCTCGCTTTAGGTCATTTTTGCCTGGACTTTCATTGTTGTAGATACTGCCGGCCAGGTTTAGAAGTGCTGCCCATGCATCCTGTGCTGGGCCGGGTATCTCCTCCAGGAAGCGGTCTGCCACACGAGTGCCCCAGTTTGGCGTAGAGATGCAGGTAAGTGAATTAATTCTATCGGCATAATTCAGCCCCCGAACAGAATCTCGTGGATCGTTGCTGGTAGTTTTGCCAGTGGTGTTGTTAGATATCAGCAGTCGACAGTCCAGTCCTCCCATGGAGTGGGCTATCAGGTTGAGTTTTATCGGATTACCATCCCTGCAGTTGGTTTTTTCCAAAATTTGATCCACCTGTTTAGCCAGTTGATTGGCCCGGGTCTGTAAATCAGCATAGGGAGTGGTTTCAACTTCGTAGACCTCGAATCCGTGGTGCTCCAGATGCTCCTTCACGCCGTTAAAACGGATGTTCCAACCATCAATTTTGGGTAACAGCAAGAAATAGTTTACAAAACC
>CAZTWC010000316.1:0-4194 GCA_964617105.1 uncultured Myxococcia bacterium | reverse complement strand
AATCGCTAAACAAAATGGTGGCGGTCACGGCTTTGGGTTTGCCGTCCAACTCATGATGGCTATCCATCATCTTGTCCACCAAATCCGGGGGCAGATAGCGCTTGAGCACATTTTGCACCAGCGCTTTTTCTTTGGATTTCAAACGGAACAGGTTTTTAACCCGGGATAATAGTTCGTTAGAATTAAAAGGTTTGGACAAATAATCATCAGCCCCGGCTTCCAATCCTTCCAGCCGCAAATCCTCCGATGCTTTGGCGGTTAATAAGATCATGGGAATATGTTCCGTCTGCTTATTGGCTCTTATGGCTTTGAGCATTTGGTTACCGTCCATTTTGGGCATCATTACGTCACTCAAAATTATATCCGGTTTTTTAGACAGAGCCATCTCCAATCCCTGCTCACCGTTTACCGCCTCCAGCACCTGGTAATGGGGTGACAGAATGGAAAAGATAAACTTGCGCATATCATAACTATCTTCCACTACCAGTACCTTTTTACTGTCATCTCCGTTGGTGCCTGAAGCGGATTCTCCCTGGGAGGTTGTCAACTGTAATTCTGTTTGAACATCATGATCATTGCTACTACTATCTTGCCCATCAATGTCGGTTGAGATGGCATCTATCTCTATCTGGCTGGAATATACCAACCGCCGGTCGGACAGCCGCCGGGGTGTCTTCCATTGATTGGGTTCGGATATGTTTTCCACATCAGCAATACTGCATTCCCCTTCTTGGAAACGGTTGTCCGGCAGTCGTCCGCTGGAATATGGATCCGCCGAGCCAAAAGGAACCTCCAGCACCTGATCAGACGATAAGTGTTCCTTACCCAAAGGTATAGTAAGAGTAAATACACTGCCCTGACCCGGTTGACTTTCCACCTCCACCCGGCCGTAGTGCAACTCCACAAACTCCTTGACCATTGACAACCCCAGGCCAGTGCCTTCGTACTCCCGGGTGGTGGTACCGTCAACCTGATGAAAACGGTCAAAAATATGGGGCAAATCTTTGGCAGGAATGCCGATACCGCTGTCTGACAACTGGATTATAAAGTGACCGGAATCATTACCCTCTCTCTTCTGGGCCAGGATACCAGACAGAAGCAGTTCAGCCTGCCCCTGATTCCAAATACGGGGCAGCACTCCATCCACCTGACCCTGATCCCGTAGAGAATTGACAAAAATTGGTTGGATTGTAGGCTCTATTGCCACTACCCTGGTGCCAGGGGGCAAATTGTTCACAAAATCGAGGCAGTCTGGTTCAGAAAGAGGGTCAAAATCTATTAGCAGACAATAGCAACGACTATGAGTCAACACCTCTTTTATCTGGCTCAAACCCCCTACCTCCAGAACACTGCCTATTTTGAGCAGGTTGCTGTATATTGCTGTCCGCAATAAAGAATCTTCTATTGCCAAGACAAAATCGTATAACGGCAAAGTGGCGGTCTGGTTATTACTTTTTTCCAGGTCCAGACTGAATGTAACTTTGCCCGCCTCGGGGGTGAACTTAAAAGCATTGGAGAGCAGGTTGAACAAAATCTTTTCCATCTTTTCCGGATCAAGGTAAACACCCAGGGTAGTACAAGGTAAAATCAGATCAAAGTGGATATTTTTCCGCTTAGCAAATGAGCCGAAGGAATCCTTCAATTCTTTCAGCATCTCCACAATATCCACCGGCCTGGCCTGTAACTTCATCTTGCCGGCATCCAACTTGGAGATATCCAGCATTTGATTGACCAGGCGTAAAAGCCGGCTGGTATTTCTCTGCATCAGCGATAAAGATTCTCTAACCAGGGGGTGAAGATCTCCAAGAGAACCGCGGAGTAATCCGTCTATGGGCCCCAACACCAGGGTCAGAGGGGTACGCAACTCGTGGGTGATATTCTGAAAAAAAGTGGTTTTTAGATCATCCTGCTCTTTTAGTTTTTGGTTGGCTTCCGATAATTTTTCATAGGCTTCCTCCATCTCGTTTTTGGCATCCAGGGCCACTTTCCGGGCCACTTCCGACTCCAATCCTGACTGGAGAGCCTCTTTTTCCGCTTTTTGCGCCTTCTCCCTGGCAGTCAAAGCCTCCTTGGTTTTTAACTGCAGATCTTTGGTCTTTTTTTCCACCTGAAGTTGCAAGTTTTCCGCTGCCTCTTTTTGGATACGCAAGGCTTCTGCCTGGGCTTTTTCTATCTCTTTCTGTTGTAGCAAAACCTGTTTCTGCGCCAGATATTTATCTTTTCTTACTTGATTGATCCTGTCGGCCAGAGCAAAGGATATTAGGACAACCTGTACAATAACGCCCAAATTCATACCGTTTTCCGTGATAAAATTGCGCGGGACAATGCCAAACTTGTTAAAAACCAAGAGAATCGCTCCCAGCAAAAAAAACAACCAGGCCAGGAGATAATAACGGGCGGGTTGATAACCACGCCGCCAGGATAAAATACCCACAAAAATAACCAGGGTACTAGTAAGCGGGCTTATGCCGGCGACTAATTTAACACCAATAGCATAGGGAAATAAAAATGAACTGAATCCGATAACCGCGATAACAGTTGCCAAAATTGACATTATCCTGTATAAAAACCTATTTTCACTTTTTACCTGCAAAAAAGAGATGGCAAACAACAAAGTGAAAAAATTGAGAAAGGCAACAGCAAACGGTACATTGTTGTTAGCCCACCAGGGCCAATTAGGCCAGGCGTATTGAAAAGCCAGACCGTTCAAGGAGAAATTAAATATAGAGTAGCAAAAAAGATAGAGGACAAAGTAGAGATAGTTTATATCTTTAAGGATTGCAAAGATAGCAAGATTGAATAAAATCATCACCAGCATAATGCCAAAAACCGACCAGAGAAAAGGTAACTCCTGCTTATCCTTGTGCAGCTGAGCCTTATAGGTGAGCAAATAGAGGGGAATCTGCATGGAACTTTCGGTTTTTACCCGAAAATAGATTTGCCGCGATTCTGATGGCGCTAATTTTATTGAAAAAAGAAAATAATGGTGGGCTATCTCTCTTTGGCTAAAGGGGTATTTATCGCCAGCTTTCTTTTTTATCCAGATATTTTTTTTATTCTGAAAGTGCAGTTCGATATCATCGAGCACGGGATAGCCTATTTCCAGCAATAGTTCTTTGGTTTCTTTAAGATGGTTTTTCAATTGAAAACGAAACCAATATACCGAATCCGTAAAACCAAAATTGGGAGTATCCCTCTCGCTTTTTACAAACTGTTTAGCAACCTCTACATTGGTGACATCGTGAATAGTCAGTACACCCTCTTTATCCTCTAAAAAATAGAGAGATTGGCCCAGTTTTTGCCGGCTGAAGTTCTGATCTATCAGCACCTCATCCAAGGCCTGGGCCTGTAGGGGCAGGGAAAATAAAATCCAAAATATAATTAAGGTTTTTGTCAAATTATAAAACATCTGAAAAATCCTTTCAAATCCCTGACCAGTTAAGGACAAAATCAAAACTGTTTTTGGTTTGCTGCATCTCCAACAAACCGCCGCTCTTCTGGGCCAATTGGCGGCAAAAAGCCAGGTTAAAGATACTTTCATCCGCCACCCTGGTGTCCGGCGTATCTGGTGGGGCCTGATAGTCCTCTGACCAAATTGCCTGGATAAGTTTATCTTCTACGTCAATCCCTTTGGCATTTATGGCCAGAGAAAAACCGGCATCATCACCACCATTGGGTATCAGAGATACAGTAATTATCTTTTTGGCTTCTGAACTTTTGCCAGAGGCGGCAACAGTAGATTTCGATTTTGCTAAAAGGTGGGTGGCGGCCAAAAGCACGCCGAGATATATCTGGAATAAGCCTTTGCCGGCTGCTTTTATCTTATTTTCGGCCGGTAAATCCAGATCAACCCTGACCCCTTTTTTCTTCAATTTATTAAAAATCAAGCTCAGCCCGGTTCTAATCATTTCGGGCAAATCTATTGGGCTTTCATCATAGTCAGAAGTATGGAGATGTTTCATTATGGAGTCGGTTATCCGGTAAGCCATTGAGGTACTCTCCCGCATGGTGGCAAAGGCCCGGACCGCCTGTATTATCTCGATAAAAGAGGACAACTCCTCTCCCCGCAAACCACTTAATGAGCGCCAACTCTGGAAAAGAAAGTCCTCGTCAACCTCCAGTTCACTTATCAGGGCGGACAAAATCCTAAAATTATTGGCATCGTGTCTAGTCAAATCCGCTGGTGGCAGCAGC
>CAZTWC010000315.1:0-4197 GCA_964617105.1 uncultured Myxococcia bacterium | reverse complement strand
TCTGCTGGAAAGTGAACTTTTCGGACATGAAAAAGGAGCTTTCACCGGGGCTATCAGGAGAAAATTGGGCCGATTTGAATTGGCTGACCAGGGCACTATTTTTTTGGATGAAATAGGTGACATCAGCCAGGTGATTCAGGTGAAACTTCTGCAAGTGCTGCAAGAGAAATCTTTTGAAAGGGTAGGGGGGGAGGAAACCATTAAAGTAAATACCAGGATAATCTGTGCCACCAACAAGGATCTGGAAGAGGAGGTGAAGAACGGGAATTTCAGGCAGGATCTATTTTACCGCCTACATATTCTACCAATAAAGATGGCCCCTCTTTATCAGCGCCGCGAAGATATTCCACCCCTGGTGGAGCATTTCATCAAAAAATTGCAAAAGCGTACCAGGAGCAAAGTCAAAGAGGTTAGTCCAGAGGCGGTCAAATTACTAAAGCAATATAATTGGCCCGGAAATGTAAGGGAGTTGGAAAACGTGGTTGAGCAAGCTCTGGTGCTGAGCGAAAACCAGGTGATCCAGGCTGATGACCTGCCGTCTCATCTGCAAATTTCTACTACCGGACAAATGGCCGATTTTATGGCCGAGGATTTACCTCTGGTGCAGTTATTGGAAAAGGTGGAACGGGATATGATCGAAAAAGCATACCAAAAAGCCCGCGGGGTTAAGACCGAAGCCGCCCGTTTGCTGGGAGTTAAAACTTCGGCCCTATATTATAAATTGGAAAAATATGGCATTTGTCCCTCTGATAATCAAAGTGATGAGCCGGAGTAGATTGAGAATACTGATAACCGAGATGCGGCCGAATTAGTAGCAGCCCGCAGATTAACCAGGTTTATGCCACTCAGTTTTTGCAAATGGTTTCAGATTTTTGTCTCAAATTTTTGAAAACTACAATATTTTTTGGTATCCGTGGATGGTTGAAGTTGATTATAGGATAGATTTTATTTTTACCGCGGTTTTTATAATATAGATGTTATTTTTGGCAACTAACTGAAATTGCAATATATTTAAGATGATAATATAGCTTTAAGGTTTAATTATGTCGTTTTTTGATGCTATGATTTATTTTAATGTTAGTTGTAGGTTTATATTGGCAAAGTTTTTGCATAAATAAAGATATGGCGTGGTGCGCCCTAACCGGTAATTGGCTATCCACGGCCGAATCCCGAGTTAGTTTTGGTTTAAAGTTTAATTCCCTTTAGAGCGGGGATCGAGTTGACAAAAGCAATCCAAATTTCATTACTGTTAAGTCTATTATTGGCTTTTGGCAGTTTTTCCATCCATAAGGTAAAAGAGCATCTGGAGCGCTTTAGTCTGCAAGTGGCGGAGATACAACTAAAACAAAAACAATTGGATTTGTTGCAAGAAAAAGCCCGTAAACTGGCTAACCAGATAGAGATGCTTAAGGCTAAACAGAAAGAGGCTGCCCCTTTGCTGGCTACGGATGAACTTTTGTCAAAACTTCGCTTATCCCAGACTTTAGCCGACAAGATAGAAAAAGAGGCGTTGGAACAGACCTCCAGACGCCGGCATCTTGATCAGATCAGCTTACAGTTAGAGGAACTGTTCCGGAGGGGGATGGCCTATTACTATCGCCGTATGCTAAAGGCTCAGGGACATGAGAGCCGGGCATTGAAGATAGAATTGGAAGAGTTTAAACGCCTGATGAATCGCTATTATCACTTTCGGGAACAAATATCGCCAACCAATGGCCGGAGAGGAGATAATCACCTACTGAGTTTTGATGGCCTGGTGGCCCTCAATCCTTTGGACGGCCCCGATGAGATCAGGGAGAATATTGATATTCTGGCGGATCAGCGTGATAAATTGCATACTTTACTGGGGAATATAAAAAATAATCTGGCGGAAGTAGAAAAAATTGAGAGCCTAAACGAAGAGATGAGCGAGTTTCTGGGAGAGGCAAATTTTTTTCAAGAACAGACCTTTTTTCTGGTGGCTCAAAAAAGTTCAACTCAAACTAAGGAATCTTCAAAAAAAGAGCAAAAGGATATTGCTCAACCGGAAAGCGGGAAATCAAAAACTTTTGGGTCAGCGGGAAATACCGAAAGTGCAGGTAAAGAACCATCGGCAGGGACCTCTTCCGGAGGTCAGAGAGGTGATGCACCAGTAGATGACAGTGCATCTGATTCTGCGGCAGCAGAAGCCGGAGGGGGGACATCGGGATCTGGGGCGGCATCAGAAGTCGGGATTGCTGAAAACGATGGAGCGGGATCTGCAGAGGCGGATAATAGCAGTGACAATGCGGCCGACTTGCAGGGAGCACCGGGAAGTGGTTATTCTGATAACTCTTACAACGCTTTTCCTCCTGAGCCGGGAAGCGATAAAACCATTGATTTAGAATCTCAAAAAGAGGATAATGCAGTTGGCAGTTGGCACACCAGCACCGATCTTATCTCTTTGCATTTAAACGAAGAGTTAAAGGAGAAACTTGAGGGATATCCTGAATTTGAAAAAATGACCCTAAAGGAGAAAAAAGAGTTTCTGCGGGTAAAAATGGAGGCCATGCAATCATTGCTGGAACAGATAAGTATCCATATTCGCCGTCTTACTATGCGGATGGAATCAATAATACAGAAAGAGCGTTATCATAAATGAAATTGGCAATAATCTTTTCCCGTTACCGGCCAAATTTTATTTCGAACAGAATACTTGCCCATCTTTTATTAGCATTGTCTTTATATTTTTTAATCCTTCCCTGTCCGGCTCCAGTCCAGGCCTTAACTTTGAATCTTCATACCAGAGATCTTTATTTGAGCCACAGTCCGTCTCCGCCGGAGAGTTCACTCTGGTCCAATTGGAAAAGTAAGGTAAAACTGCAGTGTGCTTATGAATATGACAGTAATGCTTTGCGGATACAGGATAGTGAAGGAGCCAAACCAGACTGGTTGACCAGGTTTCTGCTTAGAAGTTGGTTCAATTGGCAGGGGAATAAAAAAAGGCTATCTTTGCACCCGGCGGTTGGCGGGAAAAAATTTATATCTCTGTCAGAGGCTGATCTGTTTATTTTGGATTTTAATGCCCGTTACTTACAGGGTTTAAACAAAAATCATCAATTAACGGCCTGGCTGGAAACCAGCAAAAATATCAGCCGCCAGGTACCGGAAAAATATTGGTATGTGCA
The DNA here is from genome assembly GCA_964617105.1 of uncultured Myxococcia bacterium. Lineage (GTDB taxonomy): Bacteria > CAZTWC01 > CAZTWC01 > CAZTWC01 > CAZTWC01 > CAZTWC01. Next base: position 1,051 of record CAZTWC010000315.1, on the reverse strand, counting down.
AACCAGTATCGGCGATATCTATTCAGCATCCAGCCATTTTGATTTGATTCCCAGCCTGGGAAGTATCTATTTTCGCTATGATCCTAACTATAAATACGATTTTATAGGGACTTTTTTAGGAGTAAGGCTCAACTACAAACCCTGGGGCCCCTCTTTTGCCGCCAGTAGTGGATATACTTTTGAGTGGCGCCAATATAAAGGGGATAAAAAAGAGTTGGATGTGCTTCAGGATTCTGAAGGCCAGAGCCTCTTTGGCGAGATCACCAGGACTAATAATTTTAACGAGGAATACGAGGTCAAAGGTATCTTGCGGCACGACTATGTGCATACTTTTAGAGGTGGATTGACTGCTCGAAGCGGCTCTCCCTTTTTTTTCATCGGTCACTTGAATTACTATTACCGGATCACCGACTCCAATAGTTATGGCAGTTCTTTAAAGCGCCACAGTATTATTTTAAACTTTTCCTCCCTGGTGGTGGATAAAATCTTTTTCCATTTACGGGCTGGATTTCGCCATACCGATCAGATTAAACTTCCTGGATACTATTCTCCAGCAGCAGATGTAAAAAATTATGATGAAAACCGCAATTTTTTCCTGGTCAAGATAAGTCGGGAAATCTATTCTGGTCTTGGCCTGGAGGTGGGTGGCGGCTATTTCTTCAATCAGATGTCCAGCGTAGAAAAATTTACCCGCTGGACCGCTTCGGCTGGACTCTGGTATAAGCCCGTGATGCCCGAAAACTAAATTCAATTGCATAAGTCCGCGACATATTAGCCTCAGATTGTCAAATTTGTCAATCACCCTTGATTTTATATAATTGCTGCTTATCTTATTTTTAGACATTGAAATTCTAACCGTTAGCTATCTTACATTTACATATATCAGGAATGACAAAAAATGGAAAAAGCGCTTCATGATGTTTTTGGATTTACTTCGTTTAGGCCTTTTCAGAAAAGCATTATTGAGTCGATAGTCAAGGGCAGGGATGTATTTACCGTTATGCCCACTGGTGGAGGTAAGTCACTCTGTTATCAATTGCCGGCTAAATTG
>CAZTWC010000314.1:0-4229 GCA_964617105.1 uncultured Myxococcia bacterium | reverse complement strand
AAAACATAGCAGATAGGGTAAAAAGATTGGGTAATATAAAAGCAGTTTTTCTTAAATCCATCTTTTTTCCTCGGTAAATAATTGCCAAGTGATGTCTCGGACAGCAACCTAATAAATTATCTTGACTAATAGATGTTTTTTAATACTATTTAATAATAAAAAGAACTTCCGGGTTCTTTACTTTAAAAGTGGTTGCTATTGAACATTTTACATTAATATATTATAAGAAAAAATAGACAAAAAAGCAAAACAATTTTTCTACTATCTGGCCTGGTATTAAGCGAGCCTCCAAATACATGGTGATTTAAATTGGCATTTGACCGCACAAAACTTTTAACATCTGCTCAAAAATATGCCCATAAGGGGCAATTGCAAAAAGCGATAAAAGTATATGAGAAAATATTATACGCTGACTCTTCCGACACCCGTATCTATTTAAAAATTGCCGAACTCTATGCCAAAAATGGTGATAAAGAGAAGGCGGTAACCAATTACCAGGAGGCGGCAGAAACTTATTTCGATCAAGGCTATTACTTGAAATCTATTGCAGTGTATAAGCAGATATTGGTTATTGCCCCTGAAATGATAGAACTGAATTTGATATTAGGAGATTTATATCGGCAGATGGGTCTCATTAGCGATGCGTTGGTGTATTACCAACAGGCAGCCTTTGACTACGAGCAGGATGGAAGTATTAAAGACGCTTTTGATATTCTGAAAAAGATAATAGACCTGGACAGTACCAATATACCCAGCAGGTTGAAACTGGCTGAACTATACTCACGGGAGAAGATGGTGGACAAAGCGGTGGCCCAATTTATGGAGGCAGCCGATTATTTAAAGAAAGAGAACCGGACCGGCGATTATGTAAAAGTTATTGAAAGGGTACTATACCACATCCCTGATGATTTGCGAATGACCCAGGAATTGGCCAATATTTATCTACAGATGGGAGAGGCTAAGAAGTCTTTAGTAAAATTACAAAAGTGTTTTCAAAAAAATCCCAAAGATGTCTTTACTTTGCAGTTATTGGGCGAGGTGTTTGTTGAACTGGAACAATATCAGAAAGTGGTGTCCATCTATCGGGAGCTAGCCCGACTGCATAAAGAATTGGGTGAAACTGCCAAGTCAGTGGAGTATTACCAGAAAATTATCGATATTGCCGGCGATGACGTGGAGGCTTCCGCAGCTATAAAAGAGGCTTCTTTGGTCTTAGATGATCAAGAAGTGGAGTTGGACGAGGATATTTTGGAAATTGACCTGGAGGAGGAAGATGGAGAGGTCGAGAGGATAATTAACGAGTCAGAAGTATATATAAAATATGGCCTTATTGAAAAGGCGATTGATCACTTAAGAAATGCCCTGGCTATATCCCCCAATTCCAGGGAAGTGCATGAGATGTTGCTCCAAGTATACCAGGTTGATGGCCAGCGAAGCAAAATTAAGGAAGAATTGCTGACTTTGGCCGATATTTGTATCAGCGAGGATAAGAAGGATGATAGCCGGGAATTTATCGCCCAGGTGTTAAAAATAGCCCCTAACCATAGCCGAGCCAAAGAATTATTGGCCAGTATAGATGAAGATGAATTTACTCCGGTTGAGGAAAACGAGGAAGAGCAGTTGATTGGCCAGGAGACGGCAACAGATATCATTGCCCTGGAAGAATCCACCGAAATAATCGGATTGCAGGAAGTCAAGGATTTAGCGATTTCAGGAGAGATTGAGATAGACCCAAAAGAGGAAGAAGTCGATTTTCAAAATCAGGCTATTTTATTGGGTAATGAAACCGCACCGGTTGAGATGGCGGAGGATTTGGGAGATAGTGGGGGAGAAGATTTGGCCTATGATTTAGAAGACATCGATTTTTTTATAGAACAGGGGCTGTTATCTGAGGCGAAAGAGATAGTTGAGGCCCATTTGAAAGCAGTTGGGGAAGATCCGAAATTCAGGAAAAAATTAGCCATGATTGAGGCCAAGATGGGAGGGGGCGCACCGGAAGTTTCCGATAGTGTCTCCAGTGATACAGCCCAATCTTTTGATGATTTGAATGAAATTGCCGACCAATTGGCAGAGGCAGAGAAACTACAGGATGAGCAGGAAAGTGTTTCTGTGGGCGATGTATTTGAGGAGTTTATCAGAAAAAGCGATGAAAAGTTGATTAAGTCTGACGGAGATATCCATTTTGACATGGGGTTGGCTTTTAGAGAGATGGGGCTTTTGGATGAGGCTATCAACGAGTTTTCCCTGGCGGCGGAGAGTTCATCTCATCAATGTGAAAGTTATCAGATGGTGGGAAACTGCTTTTTGGAAAAAGAGTTGTTTACCGATGCCATAAGTTGTTTTAAAAGGGGGCTTAATTTGGTCGATATAAGTAATGAACAGTGCATTGGTTTCTATTTCGACCTGGGCCGCTCTTATGAAAATATGGGAGATACCGCAGAGGCTCTTTATTATTATAAAAAGGTGATGAAACTCGATAAATCTTATCGAGAGGTTGCTCAGATTATTAGTAAGTTGGAAATCGTTTAAAAACGTAAATCTGGTTAACCATTATGAACAAACAACTGGCCCGCATGGCTCACAAACTGAAAACTCCCCTATCCTTACAAACCCACCAATTAGAAATGTTTCGCAGTTGTCTTTCGCAATTGGAGAAAAAAATTATTTTGAATAATAGTGCCATTAAAGGCGAGAAGGAAAAAGGAGGATTACCAAGGATCAAGCATGATTTGACCTCTATCTGCCATAGATTGGAACGTAGCCATAAGAGGATGTGGGCGATGGTTGAAGAGTTTATCAATAATTGGCAGGCAGAGGGCATAACAGAACTGACAATGGAAGAGATAGATCTGCCCTCTTTTATCAAAGAGATAGAGGAGAGTTTTAGAGCCTTAAATCAGAGCCATGGCAAGAGGTGTGGTCTCCAGATAACCTATGATAAGCAATTAAAAACTATCTGGGGAAATCGGGAAAAGTTATTACAGGCATTGGAAAATATTATCGATAATGCTCTAAGATACAGCCCTTATAATAGTGATTTGGGTTTGGCGGTAGAGAGAGAAATAGGCCGGGAGTCGGTGATTATTAAAGTCAGTGATCAGGGACCGGGGATGGATGACAGGATAAAAGAGAAGGTTTTATCAAAAGAGGTAAAGGTCGATATTGACAAGAATAATCGGGGATTGGGACTGCAAATAGTGAAAGAGATTGTTGACGCCCATAAAGGAGAAATGGAGATTGAAACTCGAAATCATAGGTCAGCAGAAGATGGAGGATGTTGTCTGTTGATCAGGTTGGTGGTGACTGCTCCCAACAATCAGTCCAATTGTCATGTCAAGTAGCAGTTAGTTGCGGCTGAAGATGGCTTGAAGATGGGAGTCCCTAAAGGGATGACCGTTGGCCTCGAAAATGCGAAGTGCCCAGAGTGGGTATGAAGTTATTTTAAGCGGGCCCTGATATACTGTCGAGGGCTTCTTGTTGAGAGTCATAGTGGTTGAAAATTGTTTTAAAATCGAGAAAACCGAAACTCTCCAACACATTTGGCGGCATATTACACACTGCCATGGCCTTACATTTTTTAAACAAAGCGATGATTTCTCTGAAGCCAACAGAGGTTACCACCGGAGTACTTTTAAAATCCAGGATAAATTTGTTAAAATCGTCCTTTAAAAAATTACTTGCAATTTCATTGAAAGTAAGGCAAGCACTCATATCGAAATCGCCCTTTAATTCTAAAACAATAATATCATCAACATGCTTAGGCAAGATATCCAGCATTTTATTTTAACTCCTGTTTTGGCGAGAGCAGAGATTGTTAAACTCCCGGAGATGCGTATAATCCGGCAAAGAGGTTTCAAAATTACAATTATCTGTACTTAAATAATATCATTTATCAAAACAATAGACAAGAATTTGTTTTTTTAGTTGAAGATGTTTGGGTTGGTAAAAAAGAGGAAGTTGATTCCTGAATGGGTACTGTTAAAAATCAATTATTTGCCAGAATTTCAGAGTTGTTGATTGTATATTTTGGCTGATTTAGTATTATAAAGTTAACATATTTACTTGGAAACTCAGGCAAGGAGGATAAAACCAGCAATGGAGCCCAAAGAGAGAAAGCAGGAATTGTTTAAGGCGGCTGAGAGAGTTTTTGCCCAAAATGGTTATCATGCCACTTCTATCGAGGCGATTATCAAGGAGGCTGGAGTGGCCCGGGGTACATTTTACCGCTA
>CAZTWC010000313.1:0-4231 GCA_964617105.1 uncultured Myxococcia bacterium | reverse complement strand
GATGAAGCAGGAACTAAGCCGTGTACAGATTTGTACACATTTTAGAGAACGGATAAAGCACTGATGGCCGAAAGGTGGCTGTATATAATAATAATCTGCTACTAATTGAAAAATAGAGAGTTAATATCCATGGCCACAATACTTCATTTGAGCAAAGTAAAAAATGCGATTTTTCTCTGGGGCGAGGTTTCTGCAGATATAGATGATTTTCCTTCCCATTTGACAATAAAGAAAATACAATCACAGCCGCAACCTTATCCCTTCAATGCAGATCTTAAACGTATTAAACAGGTATTAAAGCAAATTCCTATTGGGATAAAACCCAAAGCGAAAAAAAAGGAACAGGTTTTGGCCTGGCTTCCCACCAAAGGCAAATATCCTGTCCCTTCCAGCCCCATCATTGCAGAAATACCGGGATCAAGGGCAAAGGTGAAACTAACTGCCTGGAAGTTAACCGCTTTACATTTGAACACCAACCAGGCAATGGATCTGTTGAGTGTCTGCAAGGGCAGACAGACACTGGCCCCTGGTGTTATTCCTGGCCCGGATATTTTTTGGTGGACTTCCATATTAAATTTCTCAGCCTCATTGGTGACGAGGCAAAAATACCTCCCAAGCATTATCCTTAAAAAAGATGATGCTTATGGAAGATGGGAGCCCCTTTATATCGCTGAAGACCAGAAAATATTGACCAAACTATCCCAAAGCATGCCGTCTGTTGCCAGAGCGATATCCGTTGGCAACGAAGATTCTCCTCCTGACACTGCCCCCATCGCCATGATCAAAGATAGTATCGGTGACTTTGTCGATTTCCTGTTGCGAACCCCGGTTGCAGACATTGAATCACAACCAAAAAAGAATAAACCAAGGCGATCCTTTGACAGTGTGCACGATGCCTGGTTCAATGCCCTTCGAACAGAAGATGCCCAAATTGATGCAGATGAAAACGAGATTTATGAATTGCGATCAAAACTGGCTGAATGGAGACGGCCAGTAAGAGTAATGTCCACCGCCAAATTCCGGCTTTGCTTCAGGCTCGAAGAGCCCCAAAAACTGGAGACAGCAGGTGCAAATGTCAAGATAGCCACTGAAAACTGGTTTGTCCGCTATCTATTGCAGCCATACGATGAGCCAAGCCTCTTTTTCGAAGCGAACGATATTTACAAAGTAAAAGGAAAACGAGTAGAGTTGATAAAAAAGCACGGGACCAATGCCAAAGAGATTTTTCTTTCCTCTCTTGGACAGGCATGTGGTATATGTCCCGGGATTGCCGGGAGCCTGGAACAGGCTGAGCCCGACGGTTATTGTATGGAAACAAGCGAAGCCTATGAATTTCTAACTCAAAAGGCCATGACCCTGGAAGATTCGGGATTCTGCGTGATCCTTCCTGCCTGGTGGAGCAGGAAAGGCACCAAAACGAAAGTCACTGCAAAGGCCAAGGTCAAAAGCCCAAAGATGATAGGCAAAAGCGGGTTATCCCTGGGCAGCCTGGTTCAATTTGATTGGGAACTTGCCCTTGGGGGACAGAAACTGGGTATCAGGGAACTTCAATCCCTGGCAAAATTCAAGGCGCCTCTTGTCCAGATCCGCGGTCAGTGGGTGGAATTAAATGCAGAAGAGATAAAAAACGCCATTGATTTCTGGAAACAAAAAGGTTCTTCAGAGACAAGTTTGATGGATATTGTAAAAATGTCCATCGGCGCGGGTGAATCGACCGGGGGAGTTGATGTTGAAACCATTGAAGCAAAAGGATTGATAGCAGATCTCCTCGAAAATTTGAACAGTAGGACAGATTTAGAGGAACTGCCGCAGCCGCAGAGCCTCTTGGGCACTTTGCGGCCTTATCAGTTGCGGGGATTTTCATGGCTTTCTTTTTTGCGATATTATGGCCTGGGAGCCTGCCTTGCCGATGACATGGGCCTGGGAAAAACGGTTCAAACTCTGGCTTTGATTGAACGGGACCGGGTCGAGGGCAACAAGCAACCTGTCTTGTTGATATGTCCAACTTCGGTAACAGGCAACTGGAAAAAGGAGTCAGAGAAGTTCACTCCCAAATTGCCGGTAATGGTTCACCACGGTATACAGCGGAAAAAGGATAAAAAATTTGTCAAAGAGGCCCAAAAGCATAGCCTGGTTATTTCCAGTTACGGCCTTTTACAGCGGGATTTTAATTTTCTAAAAGATGTTCCATGGGCAGGAGTGATACTTGACGAGGCGCAAAATATTAAAAATCCGGAGACCAAACAGTCCAAATCCGCCAGGAGTATAAAGGCCGATTACCGAATTGCACTGACAGGAACGCCGGTAGAGAACAATGTGGGTGACTTGTGGTCCATCATGGAATTTTTAAATCCCACCTTTTTAGGTAGCCAGGCAGCATTTAAACGCGATTTTTTCTATCCCATCCAAACGCGACAGGACAGGGATGCGAGTGAAAAACTGAAAAAAATTACCGCTCCTTTTATTTTGCGCCGGCTAAAGACCGATAAAAGCATTATCTCTGATTTGCCTGAAAAAATGGAGATGATAACCTACTGTAACCTGACTAAAGAACAGGCTTCTCTCTATGCTGCGGTGTTGAAAGATACAGAAGACGCTTTGACTGACAGCGAGGGTATTAAGCGAAAAGGTGTCATTCTTGCCACCATGTCGAAACTGAAACAGGTATGCAACCATCCGGCCCAGTTTTTAGGCGATAATTCACGCATCGATAACAGGTCAGGCAAGTTGAACCGGCTGACAGAGATGCTGGAAGTTATCCTGGAGTCCAATGAAAGGGCACTGATCTTCAGCCAGTTCTCGGAAATGGGTAATATTTTGAAACGCCACCTGCAGGACAAGTTTGGCAGGGAGGTGCTGTTTTTGCATGGCGGTGTTCCCAAGAAAAAGCGGGACCTGATGATTGAGCGTTTTCAGAGCAATGGAAACAGTATGACGCCATTTTTTATATTGTCCCTGAAAGCCGGCGGCACTGGCCTGAACCTCACAAACGCCAACCATGTATTCCACTTTGACCGCTGGTGGAACCCGGCTGTCGAAAACCAGGCAACAGACAGGGCGTTCCGTATTGGTCAGGCAAAAGATGTCCACGTTTACAAGTTTGTCTGTGCCGGGACTATGGAAGACAGTATCAACGAGATGATCGAACGGAAAAAAGCGATTGCAGAGAATGTCGTGGGAACCGGAGAAGGCTGGCTAACAGAATTATCCAATAAAGAATTGAAAAACATATTCAAACTCCGTAAAGATGCCATAGGAGAGTGAAAAATGGCCCAAAGGCGAAGAGGGTATTACGATTTTAATTATTATAAACCGACCAAGGCCAAAGAAGTCAAGGGTGGTATAAAAGCCCATACAAAACGAGGTGCATTTGGCAAAAATTGGTGGGCAAAACAATGGATAAGCGTTCTAGAGAGTTTCAATATCGGAGCGCGATTTACCCGTGGCCGCACCTATGCGAGAAAAGGACAGGTCGTTTCTATCGACATCCTGCCAGGGAAGGTTCAGGCAAAAGTACAGGGTTCGCGTTCCAGACCGTACAAAGTCGAAATCCGAATAAAGGTATTGGCGAAGAAAGAGATCAAAAAACTAGCTGATATTTTGTCGAAAAAAGCAGCCTTTGCCGCTAAACTCCTGGCAGGCGAGATGCCCCAGGACATCGAGACAGCATTCAATGATGCAGGTTTGTCACTGTTTCCATCGAGGCTCCGTGATCTTAAAACAGATTGCTCATGTCCCGACTGGTCCAATCCCTGCAAACACATTGCAGCAGCCTATTATCTTCTTGGAGAAGAGTTTGACCGTGATCCTTTTTTGATTTTCAAACTACGGGGCATTAAGAGGGAGGAATTTCTCGGTCTCCTTGGCGACATAGTTGATACTGCAGTATTGGAAGAGGCTGAAGAGGAATTACCACCTGAACCATTGGCAATGGACCCGATAGATTTCTGGAGAAGCAATAGTGACAGTGCTGCCATTCAGTTTCGTAATGTGAATATTCCCCCCATCTCGGCAGCCATACCGAAGCGTCTGGGAAATTTTCCATTTTGGAGGGGGAAGGACAAGTTTATCGAGAAGTTGGAACAGGTATACAAGCAGGCATCCGAGGTCGGTTTGAGGGTGTTTGTTGGGGATGGGATTGGAGAAAATGGAGAGTGAAAAAAATCCTTAAAATACACTTATTCTCTACACATTTTTTACGATTGAGGATTGAAGATAATCGTCAAGTCCC
>CAZTWC010000312.1:0-4239 GCA_964617105.1 uncultured Myxococcia bacterium | reverse complement strand
AGAGACACCTTTGCCGGTTGATTTTAGAAAATTTATTAAAACAGATTTGGAAGCGACATCTCAAATGAAAACTTCATTAGCAGAAAAATTAGACTCCCAGACTACGGTTAAAGGCAAAATTGCCAAAGTATTTTATTGCGAGTCTGGTTTTTGCGCCGGGGTTTTGTCCTCCAGCGAAGCGTCCATCCGTTTTGCCGGTCCCTATTTGGTTAAAGAAGATGACCCGGTAATTTTTACAGGAACCTTTCAAAATACCAAATGGGGCCGGCAATTGCGGGTTGAATCCTATGAACCCGACATGAAACTTGATCGGGAAGGTTTGGGACTTTTTCTTTCTAAGAGTAAACGGTTTAGTGGTATTGGCAAAGCCAGGGCAAAAAAGATTATCGAAAAATTTGGCGACAGGTTTGATCAGGTTGTCACTAAAGATCCTGGAAAGTTAACGAGGATAAAAGGGATTACCCCTGAAATTGCAAAAAATATCCGAAACGAGTGGAACGCTCGCAGAGAATATGGCAAAGCGATTTCATATTTATCGAGGTTCGGCCTCACTCCTCATCAGGTGGAAAAACTTATTGAAAATTTGGGCGACCAGACACTGCCAACTATAATAAATGACCCATATACTCTGATTGATCTAGTCGAAGGCTTTGGCTTTCGCCGAGTCGACGATATGGCGTTAAAACTAGGAGTTAGCAAAGATAATAGCAGTAGGCTTCAGGCCGGTCTGCTTTATACTCTCTTCCAGGCTTCTGACGAGGGTCATACCTGCCTGGAAAAATCATTATTTCTACTAAAAGCTCGGCAAACTTTGATACTTGACAGTGAAGACGCTGAGAGTCTTGTCCGTTCGGCCCAGGAATATTTGGAATTTATAGATAAGGTTGTCACCTTTAGAAATGATGGAACATTGTGGATAGCCTTGTCCTGGCTGCACAAGATGGAATCTTTTCTACACCGAATCCTAAGTGAACATGGCTGTGAAAAATTACCGCTTAACATCAAATTGAGCCCCTACCTAAAAGGTATGACAGATGGTCAAAAAAAAGCATTTACAGGGGCTGTAAGTCATAAAATGTATCTGATTACCGGGCCTGGCGGTACTGGTAAAACCTATCTTATCGATAACTTGGTCAAATATTTTCACGGTCAAAAATTATATGTTGCTCTGACCGCCCCAACTGGCAAGGCGGCCAAAAGGATGGAGCAGGCAACCGGTGAGACGGCCTGTACTATTCACCGGCTGCTCGGTTACAACGGCGTTTTTTGGAGATATGGCAAAGATAATAAACTAGAGAGTGACGTGATTATTATTGATGAAGTCTCGATGACAGATGTTCCTCTTCTCTACCGTTTATTTTCAGCAATAGACTTTGAAAAAACCCGGGTGATTCTTTCAGGCGATCACAACCAACTTCCTCCTGTGGGCCCGGGCAATCCTCTCAGAGATATTATCAAGCACAATCTAATTCCCTATACGGTTTTATGCCAGGTGGTCAGACAAGCCGGTATTTTGCGGAAAAACAGTCTAGACCTTCTGTATGGCCGGGTAGCAAGGACAATTAAAAATGACAACCCGACACTATTAGATTGGATTTTAATTGATAAATTCGATGATCCTGACGATGGTCTCAATTACATTCTCCACCTCTATGAAAATGTTTTCAAAGAAAAATTGGGCTATGACATTGTTAAAGGTGTTCAGGTGTTATCGCCGCAGCGCAAAGGTGTTTTGGGGATTTTAAATCTCAATATTGCCATTCAATCGGTAATCCAAAAGAAATTGTTTAATATCAATATCCCCCCTGTCCATCCCAATAAAAGGCCGCTTTTGTATCCCGGCGACAAAGTTATGCAGATAAAAAATGACTACAACCTTGGGGTGATGAACGGCCATATGGGATATGTGATTGACGCTGATCCAAAGAAAAAGCAGGGCATTATTGATTTTGAAGATAAGGGAAATGTGAAAATCACCAGGGACAAGCGGGATAAAATTATTTTAGCCTATGCCAGCACCATACATAAGTTCCAGGGCTCGGAAATCCCTTGTGTAGTCTGCGTAATGCACTCCTCCCACAGTTTTATGCTTCATCGCAATCTTTTTTATACAGCCGTTACCAGGGCCAAAGAGCGGGTGATTATTATTGGCGATTCCAAAGGGGTTTACCGGGCAGCCAGGCGGCAAAGAGCGGACAATAGAATTACGCTTTTGTCAAAGTGTCGGGAGGCTGACCTATGAAACTAAGTGATTTTTTAAATAAGCCCACGATATTTAATGAGATGATCGGTCATTTTAGAAAACTGCCAGAAAAGTCTTTAGTTCGGGAGGTCTGGCACACCCATACTAAAAAGCATTTTGGCCGGTTTATTCACAATCGAGACTTAGGATATCAGGCCAAAAAAGAGATGGGATATTCTATCCCGCAAATCTACATGAGACGGTCAAAGCAAGACCACTATCGAATTAAATGGCTGCTGGTTGAAGATAAAACAGAAATTCTGGATGATTTTGCCAAAATTTTTGAGTTTTTCAATGTGTACACAACTTTGAACCATTACCCATTAAAATATGCTTTTTCAAAACTAAAAATAGCCCATATCGAAGAGCGCTATCGTCTGGCTATTTTAAATAGCCACATACCGTCAATAGCGTCCATCGCGCCAGAAATTGTAAATCTGATAGAAAATGAAAAAAACAAAATTCCCAAACAGTGCTGGGTCGACCTGGCATTTGACTTTGATGTTGGCGGTGATAAAGAGGTAAAAAATATCAACGATGCTATTCCGTATGTAGTCAAACTCATCGATTTTTGCAAGCGGTATAATATCCCCAACCAGGTTTTCTTTTCTGGTTCGAAGGGATTTCACCTGGTAGTCCCATACAAATCCTATACCCAGACAATATCGGATGACAACCACTTTATCAACCGCAAGATAACAGAGTTAATTCAGGAGGAAACCGGCCAGTTATTTATTGATCCAGCCATCTATTCAAACCGTCGGCAGTTTCGTCTGCCAAACACACGGCATCAAAAAACTGGACTTTTTAAAGTTATTTTAACAGACGATGATCTGGCCCGTGGTGAAGACCATATTATTCAAAAAGCCAGGCAACCATCACAGCGTCCGCCAGTGCCCACCGGGCATAGTGAATACTTGTCAAATCTCTATGCTTTAGCGGCCAGGGACGTTCGAAGTAGGCCAAAGTTTAATGTTACGAAAAATATCGATGAACTCCAGGCAGCCAGGCAGTCAAAGAGCAAAACAAAAACGGGTAAAAACGGCCAGACCATTGTTAGACCGGTCATGGCTATCGACAAGTTACACCATCCTCCCTGCATCACTCAGGCACTCAAAATCGGTGTAGTTGACACTGATAAAGCAAACCGTAACCAGATAACAGTTCTACTGGCATCATATTTTAAAGCAATTGGCAGAAATGTGGAAGAATCTATCCAATCTTTAACCTATCATGCATTGACAATATTGGCACAGTTTTCACATTCTTCACGATCAGAGATTGAAAATTCGACCAAAACTGCAGTAAAAACTGTTTTTCGCCATGAAAAATATCACTTTAATTGCCGGATTTGTCGAAGTTTTAATCTGATGTGCAACGATACTTGTGAGTTGTTTAGATCATACCAGGAAACAGCCAGTTCCAGGCGATTGTATAAAGTTGAACTACCAGACAATACAAAAGGTAACAATGCCGATAAATCGGCCATCCTATCTGTGGCCAAAGGCCCTTTATTCGATAAAGTCGATGACTTGCGAAAAGATTTGACAGCCCAGATAAAGCAATACCTGGCCGATGTCCGCACTGGTCGGTATGCCAAAGAAAAACGCATCCCGCCTTTATTAGTCAAAGCCCCGGCTGGCTCCGGCAAGACTACAACCACTTTCAACACTCTGGCCAACTTAAATCTGCGCACTCTGTGGGTGGCAACCAGACACGATATGTATAAAAATATCCCCGATCCTCTAAAACTTATCTGGCGCAGAATAGAAGGCCGGCACGGAGAGGTAAAAAAGAAAACAGGAATTTTCCCGGCCAACTGCCATTTTCCCAATGCAGCCAGTCGTCTAAGGGAGATGAGGCTTAATGTCAATGACCATCTATGTGTTTTTTGTAAACACCTGGAGGGCTGTAAGTATTTTAAGCAATTTAACGATAAACGGGATAACTGGTTTGTTCAACAGCCAATGTATTTACACAAGGTCAAAGATTTTACA
>CAZTWC010000311.1:0-4245 GCA_964617105.1 uncultured Myxococcia bacterium | reverse complement strand
AGTCTGGATTCTGTGGTAGTGGCAGCCTGTTCACCCCGGGTAATGCAGGATGTCTTTGACTTTGGATCCGATATGGTGGTTGAGCGGGCCAACATGAGAGAGCAGGTTGCCTGGTGTCACGAGCCCAATGATGAAGATACCGACATGCTGGCCGAAGATACTATGCGGATGAGCATGGTAAAGACCCAAAAAATTCTGCCGATAGAGCCTTTTATTGGCGAAGACCTGGCTCGGGTGGTTATGGTGGTAGGCGGTGGTATGACCGGTATTATCGCTGCTCTGGCTGCGGCTGACTCTGGCTATGAAACAGTGCTGGTGGAAAAGGAAGGTTTTCTGGGTGGCTGGGCTAAAAATCTGAAAATGGAGATCCCCACCTCCATGCCATATACCGACTTGCAGGAAGTGGGCCTGGATGATTTGTTAGAAAAGGTAAACAATCATTCCAACATCAAGGTATATCTCAACTCTACAGTGGGTAATATCTCCGGTGGTCCCTGCATGTTCGAAGTAACTTTGGAAAATGACAACAAAGATGCTTTTCGGGTGGCCTCTATTGTGTTGGCTACCGGCGCTCGTCCCTACGATGCCGGCAAATTGACTCACCTGGGCTTTGGCCAGAGCGCAGATGTTATTACTGCGGCTGATTTTGAAAAGATGGCCAAAGAGGGCAAGTTTTTCAAACCCTCTGACGGCTCCCAGGCCAAGAGCGTGGCCTTTATCCAGTGCGCCGGCTCCAGAGACGGCGAGCATTTGCCCTATTGCTCTGCTGAGTGTTGTCTTAACTCCCTGAAACAGGCCAAATATTTGCGCCAGGCTGATGAGGACTCTCAGGCTTACATTATCTATAAAGATATGCGTACCCCAGCCCAGTATGAACTTTTTTACAAAGCCATGCAGGATGATATGGGGATTTTTCTCACCAAGGGAGAGATCAACTCGGTCAAAGCAATAGAAGGTGGCGACGTAAAAGTTGAGATCGATGACAAACTGCTGGGTGATACCGTGGAGTTGCATGTGGATTTGCTGGTGTTGGCCACTGGCATGGTTCCCACCACCCTGGAAGACGAGGTGTTGAATCTAACTTATCGCCAGGGTAAGGAGTTGCCTACTGTCAAGGAATATGGTTTTCCCGATTCTGAGTTTATCTGTTTTCCCTACGAGACCAGGCGAACTGGTATATATGCGGCTGGTAGTGTTCGGCAGCCTATGGATGCAGGTTTAGCCCGCGAAGATGCTTTGGGAGCCGCATTAAAGGCGATTCAGTGTATAGAACTGACCTCTAAAGGCGCTGCAGTTCATCCCCGGGCTCTTGATTTCTCTTATCCCGAATTTTTTCTGCAACGCTGCACTCAGTGTAAGCGCTGCACTGAGGAGTGCCCCTTTGGCGCTCTGGACGAAGATGAAAAGGGAACGCCTGAGCCGCATCCAGAGCGGTGCCGGCGTTGTGGTGTCTGCATGGGCGCCTGTCCCGAACGGATAGTTTCTTTCAAAAATTACAGTGTAGATATGATCGCCAATGTGATTAAATCAGTTGAAGTACCGGAAGAGGATGAGGAGAAACCGCGGGTGTTGGCTTTGGTCTGCGAGAATGATGCTTATCCAGCCTTTGATATGCTGGGGACAAACCGGGTGAAATACTCTCCCTATTTGCGGATTATTCCGGTCAGATGCCTGGGTTCAGTTAACACTGTCTGGGTGTCTAACGCCCTGGACAATGGTTTTGACGGTATTCTCTATATTGGCTGTAAACATGGCGATGACTACCAGTGCCATTTTATCAAAGGGAGTGAGTTGGCGGAACAACGGATGGAGAACGTGTCTGAGAAGTTAACCCAGATGATGCTGGAACAGGAACGGGTGGAACAGCACGAAGTTGCCATCAACGAGTATGACAAGTTGGCTGGTATTCTCGAAGAGTATATGGAAACCATAGAGGATATTGGTCCCAATCCTTTTAAAGATATGTAAGATCGACTTCAATTCCGGCTTGTCCGGGTTAGGTGATAAACATGAGTGATAAGAGAATAGTTTCCCCTGACAGTGAATTTATCCAAGAGGTGTCGGAGCAGGAGGTAGACTCCTTTAAGAAGTGCATCCAGTGCGGCACCTGCTCGGTGGTCTGCAATCTGAACCAGGATGAAAATCCCTTTCCCCGCCGGGAGATGCGTCAGGCTCAGTGGGGGGATAAAGATGCATTGATGAAAGATGGTAATGCCTGGCTCTGTTACGCTTGTAACGACTGCGGCGAACATTGTCCCCGTGGCGCCCGTCCCGGTGATACCTTGAATGCTATCAGGGCACAGCAGATCAAACACTATGCCAATCCCCCTATATTAGGCAAATTGCTCTATGATCATGAGTATTTACCAGTGGTATTCGGCATACCTATGATCATCCTGTTTATCATGCTAACCCTAAACGGAACTTTCAATATTCCCGAAGGGGAGGTTATGTTTGCCAAATTTTTCCCCCACTATATCATTGAGCCCCTGTTCGGGCTGCTGTTTTTGGGGATGATTGCCGCCTCATTTTTATCGGGGAGGATTTTTTGGCGTTCTATTGAGTTTAGAGGCCTGCAGACCCCTGAAAAAGTGGACAGGGACAACTGGATTAAATACGGTAAGTCGCTTCTGCAAGATCTATTTTTTCACCAGTCTTTTGAAGATTGCAATGAAAACAAAAATCGCTATTTGGGACATTTGGGGATGTTCTATGGGTTTTTGGGGCTGTTTTTTGTCACCGGGGTAGTGGCTATCTTGGCTAAATTGGGCCAATATCCTTTAACTCTCTGGCATCCATTAAAAGTAATGGGCAACTTGTCCGGGATTCTGTTATTGGCTGGATGTATCTCTATAATTTTCACCAGGATGAACTATATTGCCTCCAAGAGTAAAACCAGCAACTACGACTGGTTGTTAATAATCACCATGATCTCCACGGCGGCAACCGGCTTTTTTACCGAGTTTTTTCGCTTTGCCGATCTGCCCAAATTGGCATATCCAATATACTTTATTCATCTGGTCTTTGTTTTTGTGCTAATTATATATTTGCCCTTTTCCAAATTTGCTCACATATTTTATCGCTTTTTGGCTCTGCTAAAATGGAAAATATCCAATGGTAAATAATACTTGCTTTTAGCAACACTGCCAATATCATATATTATATGACTAATTGATAAAACCGCTTGAATTTACGCAGAAAATCCTGCCCATTTTCCTAAAAAATCATTGACATTAATAAGTGTCTGATCTAACATCATGGCTCCAAAAATTTTTATGTTAAACAGTTTCTAATTTGGATTAGGAACTAAATAGGCTTTAAGTTTATATTCGGTCCACACAACAAACAAAGGAGAAAATGAACATGCCAGAATTAAGGAAGACTCCCAAACTAGATGAATTGACTAAGGGACCATGGCCCAGTTTTGTTACCGAAATTAAAAAATCGGCGACAAAAAATGCTATGGCTAACGACCTGCTGGGACAGTTAGAATATTCTTATGATGAGAATATGGGGTTTTGGAAACACGGTGGTATCGTGGGGGTAATGGGATACGGCGGCGGTGTTATCGGCAGATATTCCTCATTACCAGACAAATTCCCCGATGTGGCTCACTTTCACACTATTCGGGTAAATATGCCCAGTGCTTGGTTTTATAATACCGAGGCTTTGAGAACTCTCTGCGATATCTGGGATGAACACGGCAGTGGCATCACCAACATGCACGGATCCACTGGTGATATTATTTTTTTGGGAACCAAAACTTCCGAGTTGGAGCCTATTTTTGCAAAATTGACCCAAAAAGGTTTTGACCTGGGTGGTTCAGGTTCTGTGGTTCGTACCCCCAGTTGTTGCTGTGGTGAGGCTCGTTGCGAATGGGCTTGTTATGATACTATGGATATGTGTCACAAAATTACCATGAACTATCAGGATGAATTGCACCGGCCAGCATTCCCCTATAAGTTCAAATTTAAATTTTCCGGTTGCCCCAACGATTGCGTTGCTTCCATTGCCCGGTCTGATCTTTCTGTTATTGGTACCTGGCGTGATGATATCCGCATTGACAAAGACGCTGTTGCTTCCTATGTCAAAGATGGTCAAGATATCACGGCCGATATCGTGGATAATTGCCCAGGCAAATGCGTTGCCTGGGACGGCAAAGAGTTAGATATTGACAACAAAAACTGCCTGCACTGCATGCACTGCATCAATGTCATGCCGAGAGCGTTGAGGATTGGAAACGAT
>CAZTWC010000310.1:0-4249 GCA_964617105.1 uncultured Myxococcia bacterium | reverse complement strand
TTCCCCAAAGTTGTCATAATAATCAGGCAAAATCCTGCCATATCTGGCCGAGATAGATTATCTTCCTCAATGTTGTCATAACTGTAGTAATCCAGACTTGATCTGGAAAAATTTCAAGCAAATCCTCTCATCGTGCCAATCAACTGCTATGAAACAGGTTGTGTCAAGTAATAATTAAAATTTTTATCGGCCTGTTGCGTCCAATTCCGGGGTTTATGCGGGAATTTGCCACTGTTTGGCCGAATTTGGGCACAGTTGCGGCCATTTAGATGGGGTGTAAAGTATTCAGGGCCCTAAATGATCGGAAAAGGAGTTATCAGACAGCCTCGGGTCACCTCCTTTAGGCCCCCTGGGGTGCAGCGGAGAAACCAGCGCGCCCGAAGGAGAAGGACAAAGTGTCAGGGTGGCACTTCTGTTAGGCGCCCTGGGGCTCCGTAGAACGCCCTAAATCAGGCGAAACAACCTTACTGTTTCCTGAATAGAAATTCAGACCCTTCCGGGAACCTGGCAGGTAAAAAATTAGCCAAAAGCAATATCATAAGGTATGGTAGTTAAAATGCACGACAAAATAAATAAAATCATTTCGGGCGCGGGTTTCCTGGCTTTTGCCTACCTGGTGAGTCGTTTTTTTGGCTTGTTTAGAGAGATGGCTATAGCCTGGAAATTTGGAGCAGCCAGAAGTACCGATGTTTACAATGCCTCTTTTTTAATTCCCGATATCCTTAACTACATGTTGGCAGCCGGCGCCTTTGGTTTGGTGTTGGTACCTATTCTGACCAGGCACCATTCCGGGATAAAAGAGGACACCTTCAACCAGGAGGGTTCGAAGGTATTTTCCAGTATCCTGGCGCCCATGTCCATAATAATTATATTGTTGGTCATTGGAGCAGAGATTTTTACCCCTCAATTAACTGCGCTTCTGTACCCCGATTTTACTGCTTACCCGGAAAAATTCGCCCTTACCGTAAAGTTGACCCGCATAGTTATTCCGGCTCAAATATTTTTTACCATCGGCGGTATGATTAACGCCACCTTGAGGGCCCGCGGTGATTTCAGAGGCTCTCTGGGGGGGGCGATATACAACCTGGGCATCATCAGCACCGGACTTTTTCTGGCCGCCTGGTGGGGCATCGCTGGTTTTAGCCTGGGTGCTTTGGCCGGCGCTTTTTTGGGACCTTTTTTACTGCCTTTTGTTTTATCCCGGGGAACCATTAAGTATAGTTTTAACCTCAATTTCCGTTCACCCCATTTTGTCAATTTTATCAAGTTGAACATCCCTCTGATGCTGGGCATCACCCTGTTGACGGTGGATGAATGGTACAGCCGCTATTTTGGAGCCCAGAGCGATATTTCCGAAGGAACCATAACTTGCCTGAGGTATGCCCGAATTCTGATGCTTGTGCCTATCGCTCTGGTGGGACAGACCGCTGGCCAGGCCTCATTAACCTACCTGTCCCAACTTTTACAGCAGAAAGATTTAAAAGATTTTTCCAGGGTGCTTACTAAAACTATCCGGGGAGTGTTGTTTATTACCTTTATTTTGGCGGGCGGATTGGCTTTGATATCTTTGCCTGCTGTTACCCTGATCTTTAAGCGCGGCGCCTTTAGCGGAGCTAACGCCATCTATACCGCTAATTTACTGCAATATCTTTCCCTTGGCATCCCCGCCTTTGCCGCTCAACAGATTTTGATAAACGGGTACTATGCCCGGAGTAATACTTTACGGGTTATGATGGTAAACAGCCTGGTGGCCCTGTTGTCAATATTTATCTATTATGGATTGAAAAAGATGTTAGGTGGAGAGGGGTTGGCCCTGGCCACTGCCGCCAGTTTTTGGCTGATGTTTATGGTAACTTTGATAGATTACCGGCTACGATACGGCCGGCAGAGTAGTTTTTGGACCGCTCCTATAATAAAAACCATTTTTAAAGGTGCGGCAGCCTCTTTAGTGGCTTTTATTTTTACCTATATGTTTATTATTCAGTTTAAACTGCTTCCCTTAGACCCTTTGACTCACTGGGGTGCTCTCCTGCAACTTTTTGTGACCGGCGGAGTTTATGTGCTTTTGGCACTCCTTTTGACCATGCTTTTAGGAGGAGTTGAATACCAGGCGCTCAAATCAATAATATTCAGGTTGTCTGGTAGGAGAGGATAGCAACGACGGAAGATTCCCCCTGTCCGCGCGCTTAGGTGTTAAATTAAATTAAGGATATTGGTCTGCAAATCGATTAAATTATCCAGGTCAGCATCCAGGTTGTGGAGCAGATTGGTATCTCGATTTTTGGCTAAAGATTCAGCCATCTCTCGCCAGAGGGTTGATTGAGGGTTTTTCTGGATATTTAGATTTATAATTTCCAACAACTCTCTATAATAATGAAAGTATTGATCTTTCTCCCCCACAGCGATAAAAGAACTGGGAATTTTAAACAGATAATCGATAAAATCTCTTGCCAACCAAGAGGGGATATTCACATCCAAGTACCATCTCTGGGGCAGCATATAGGCGGGATAATAGAGCATCAAGGCGATTAGATGCTGAGTTCTACCTGTTGTTTTTGTCCCTGAAAATACCATCCTTGTCAGCTCCAGGGAAAACCGTTTTTCCTCTTCTGTTAGCCGGGTATTTTTAATCCCGCAATCTAAGATTTTTCTGAAAGCCATCCCGGCTTCACCGGTGAATAGTCCCTCTAATTGCTCTTCCAGGGCATTGGTAAAGAGGTGTGCCAGATTTTTTCGGGCCTGACTCATCTGATCTCTTTCCGGCCTGGCCAGGGGGTTTTCTTGGTATTGGGCAATAACTTTTTCTAACCCCAGACATCTATTATCTCTGGCAACTATCTCTTTCATCTGCAACCGCTGGTAAGTGTATAACAACTCTGGATGGGCAATATCCAACTGCCTATAATTGGTTTGTTCTGCTGCCTTAGCCAGCAGGGGGTAATTTGATAGATTGTTTTGTTGAACAAAGAAAAACATGTTTTGAGCATACCAATATTCGAGTTCGCGGCTGTCCCAGAATTTATTTCGCAGGCAGTCAATAAGCACAAACTCTTTGGCTTGAAACATGTTTTGCCAATATTTGGGCCAGCGGGCGTTTACATGGCCGCGTCCAGGCTGAAATGGAACCGCTGCCGAAAAAAGGATCACCTCCGAAAGCCTGGTCAGGGAATCAACAAAAGACTCAGCCTTCTCCTCCGGTATATGCTCCGCCACTTCCATGGAGATAGCCAGATCAAATTTTCTATCCAGCCGCAGGGGTTGTTGAAGATCAAAGGGGATAAACCGGGAGGGGGGAATAAGGAGCATTTTTTGGTCAACGTAAAGGCCGTCAATTCCCAGGATATCTTGAATGCCGTTTTGCAAAAAGGTGACCAGCCAGGAACCCACTCCGCAGCCAACATCGACCACGCTTTGCGGTTTAAAATATTCTAATATCGCGGGAATCACAGTTTGACCAGAGATGAGAGAGCCTTCCTGTTGGCCTTCATAAAAAGGTTTGGTGTATAATTTACCAATTTCGAATTGATTATCCATATTACTTGCAGGCTTTGAGGAGCATCTCGGCCAGATCCATTACTCGATGGGTATCTTCCAAATCTTTACTTTTGATTCCGTCTTCCAGCATGGTAAGGCAGTAGGGGCAGGCCACTCCAATAGTATCCGCACCGGTTTCCAGGGCCTGTTCGGTTCTGAGAATATTGATTCGGGAACCCAAATTTTCTTCTAACCACATGCGCCCACCACC
Organism: uncultured Myxococcia bacterium; assembly: GCA_964617105.1. Lineage (GTDB taxonomy): Bacteria > CAZTWC01 > CAZTWC01 > CAZTWC01 > CAZTWC01 > CAZTWC01. Next base: position 504 of record CAZTWC010000310.1, on the reverse strand, counting down.
AGCGCCGCAGCAAAAACTCTCTGAACACCGTCTCTGCATCTCCAGCGATTTTTTGCCGTTGGCAGCCTGGATAACATCCCGGGGCGGGGTATAAATCTCATGGTAACGGCCCAGGTAACAGGAATCATGAAGCACCATCTTTTGTTGTAAGGGTTCTTTTATGGTAAGGCGTTTTTCCTCCAGCAGTTGGGCTAAAAATTGGCTGTGGTGAACTACCTGGAAATCGGCGCCGGGCGTTCCAGACGCTCCGAACGAGGGATATTCCGACTTTAAGGTGTTGTAGCAGTGGGGGCAGTGGGTCAATATTTTTTTGATTTTATAGTTCTTTAGGGTTTCGATGTTACCATCAATGATCATTTGGGCCAAATACTCGTTGCCCAGCCGGCGGGCGGTTTCTCCGCAGCAGCCCTCCTCCATGCCCAGGATGGCAAAATTGACGCCAGCCATATTTAGCAACTCCACCATGGCCTTGGAAATTTTGACGCTGCGATCATCGTACGCACC
>CAZTWC010000309.1:0-4275 GCA_964617105.1 uncultured Myxococcia bacterium | reverse complement strand
CCAGCAGAGCCTGCCTCCGTTTCACCCGGATTTACGAAATTTGTAATGATTTTACACTGCATAACTATACTATTTATATGGGCAATTGGAGTTGAACTGATTGTTTTTGATTTTTACTATCCGTAACAGTTTTGCTTACAACTTTTTTCCATCCGGATTTTGTTTTTTCGATCATGCCTTGTTTTTCCATTCCGGCCAAGACTTGTCCCAGTCTTTGGTTGTTAACTTTGAGGTGCTTTCTGATATCTTTTTTATAAAGAGGAGAGTTACAACGGTCAAGAAGTTCAAAGATAATTTGGTCAAGATTATTGGTAGATGAAGAGTTATCTGGCAAAGATTTATTAAAAACCCGAAGATGGGTATGTTTTCCGTCTGGTTTAGTCACTAATTGCAAAGAGAAAGGTTCAGGACAGGGTGCTGCCCTGTGTTCCACAGTAAGGATCAATTTGTCATTTTTTCTTATCAGATACGCATTTGAATCGCCAAAAGCATGTAAGTCAGAAGAGCCTCTCAGGGCTTGTCCTGGGTTTGAGCGATTTTTTTTACTTGAGTGATGGACAAGCACAACCGCCAGGTTAAATTTTCTTTGCATTTCTCTGAGATATCCAAGCAATCCGGAGATATCCTGGGCAGAGTTTTCATCCAACCTGTGCATTCTCACCAGAGGGTCTAGAAGGAGCATTTTGGGTTTTAATTTATCGATAGTTTTCATCAGACGCTGACGATCAGATTCGATATCCAGCCTTAGAACAGGTGAGGCGATGGCGTAAATAGGCAGATGTTCAATCTTTAATTTGCGGTGTTGACAGATACTTTCGATACGAGAGCGGACAGAGCCCAAAGCATCTTCGGCAAGATAAATAAGGACTGGCCCTTTTTTGTATTGTATTGGGAAATGGTCCAGGCATGGTGTTCCAGATGCAATACTGATAGCCATATCGAGACCGAACCAGGATTTACAACATTTGGGAGCACCACCAATAATACCTACCGCCATATTTGTCCAAATATGTTTAATTAGCCAATTTTCTTCTTGCGGTTGTTTGTCAATATCAGCCGCCAGAAAAACAGGTAAGATATTATGATTCATACTTTTTTATCCTTAAATTACGGCCGGTAGGTTGGCGTGAGAATGTTTCCAGATAAAGTTTTTCATCGAGTTGGGTTAATTCTTTTTTAGCGGCTTTGTTCAGCATTTCTGCTGCCATTGTATTGAGCAAGCGTAGATTCCCAGCACAATGATCGCAGAGTGTTTCTTTGAGCGATTTAGTCATTAGATTGGGGGCTCCCGCCTGCACAAGTGAATGTTCCAAATGCTCAAGTAATAAATTTCTGGGATACGCATGTAGTGTCATTCGCAGCCTGATTCTGGTTCCTAACGACATTAGTGATTGGGATCGGAAACGTTCAGGCATTCTCATGTCCCCGCAAATTACAGTGGTTAAAAGGCAAACAGAGTCAAAATCTGCACTGCCAAGCAAGCGAATTTCATTAAGACAGGGTGCTATCATCTCTTGTGCTTCATCAATGATCAAAATTGGTCTAAACAGAGTAGTTTTTATGTGGTTTTTCCATCGTTCCCTGAGAGTCTTGAAACCACCATAACGATTTGCTGGTGAAAGATTTACGCCAAACAACTCTCCCAATTCCCGGTAGAAATCATTGAGACTGCTCTGAGGCCGTTCCATTACACCAACAACAACATCATCGAGGCGCTGTAAACGGTGGGCCAACAGTTGCAATATTTTTGATTTGCCAAGCCCAGGGTCTCCACAGATAAGGGTAAAGCCACCATCTATCACAAAATCTTCCACACTGAAGAAAAAGTCTTCGACTCCAGGAGGTATCCAGAGAGATTCAATCGGAATTTCCGGTAAAAATGGATTCCATTTTAGCCCGTATAATGCTTGTATGATTTTATTGTTGTTCATTTTGCGCCTCCTTTGTAATTGTAGACAAATCTTTTATTTCATCTTTGGGAATATAGGCTGGCGGCAAACCTGTGGCAGCATAATCAGCCAAATATTTACGCAATAGAGGTGGTATTGGATCACTATTATTTGAGGGCTTAGGCAGTTGTGAATCTTCAATTGGTGCCACTAAAGTTCGTCTACGCCCGTCAGCATTTTTAGTCTTATCTTGAGGATAGATAGTGGCCAATTTATTACCTGTCTTGGCATCTACCAGATACGCAATAGATAGATCCCATCTTTTGTAACAAACGGTAAGTTTTTGAAAATGACGAAACCTTGATGGAACTTCAAACCTAACACCTTCTATTTGGATGGTGCCATCACTTCTGCGCTGTATCCGGGTTTGTTGGATAGTAAAGGCAAAATTTATTGTCTCTCTGTCTGGAGATGGCCTGGAAACATCGGAAACTTCGAGTAATCTCTTTATCGGGGTGGTGCCGATTTCTGTGTGTTTCGAGTTATTATACTCCTGTTCCACCCATGCCTGGGTTGCCTGATTTAAAAATTCCAGAGTCAAAGGTTCAACCTTACAAAGCATTGGCAACAGGCGACCTTCTATCTGTCCCCAAAAACTCTCTTGTTTGCCATTTTGATATGGACTGTATGGCAATGTAGTTTCGTGAAGTATACTCAGCCTTTCAAGGCCATTTCGTGTCTCCCACGCCATCATAGCCGAACCATTATCTGTCATCAATCCGCTGGGAAGTCCACGCTTATAAAACGCCTGGGTCAAACTATGTTCCAAATTTTCTGCCGTCTCATTTAGATACCATTGAATATGGCTACATGACCTGGAACAATCATCTAAAATACCAAGCACATGAGGTGAATACCAACAGCCATCCGGTTCTATTACCCGCAGACTGCCTTCATGAAAATCCAGATGCCAGAGGGCATGAACATATGCTGACTCATAACCCCGCACTTCTCGCTGCTCAAGCCGTTCTTGTGCCTTCTTTTGACCGGCTGTTTGCTTTTTACCTTTTTTACAAGAACGTAATTTTGTCCAGCCACGTCCCTTCATATGCCTTAATAATGTTGAATAAGATGGCGCTTTACCCAACTCCGGCCGCTTTTCCACCAATGCTGATAAATTATCGGCATGAAGTTGATAACTCCAATTCTTATAACTCCCATATTGCTTCTCTATCTCAACTAATAAGGCTGGACTTATTACCCTGGTAATTCCCGCATCAGAACGGATTTGCCTGGATAAAACCTCTATAGGATTGGGTGACCTCAGTGCCTGGTAATACCAGCGCTCAATGGTTGACACTCCAAAAGTAATCCAGGTGCTTTTCTTGGTCGGATGACGATAACGTCTGGAGGCCAACTCTTTCAATCTTGATTGCAATTCTCCTGCCTCCGGCGGTCTGGCCAACAACTCTCCCACGATTGAAAATCGCAACTGCTCCCATGTGGTTAACCGACCATTCGATTCTTCCCCCATTTTGTGACTCCTTTCCGGAATTTTAATGATTCTTGAACAAAAATCTTCCCCCTGCTTTCTGGAATCACTATATCCAACTTTATATGCCGTGGGAACTGCACAACTTTTGCGTGACCGATATCTCCCTTCATTTAGCATGATTTTGGACAATATCTATTCGCCCGTGGCAAGCAAACGAAGACAGTTGACCATCCCTTCCTTATTGGTTGCTGAATGTTTATAAAAATAAGAAACAAGACCGCCCGGCAATTCATTATCTTTTACTTGATGACCTACTCTGCCGCGTATTTGCCTCCATTTTTCACTAATAGGAAAATGCTCCCTGAAATAGATCATCCAACGGATTATCGTCGGGCGGGTAACACCAAATAAACGTTTAAGTTTTCTGGCGCTTGCTCCATCCGGCCTACTTTGACGGAGAGACATCACTACCAAAATTATGCAACCCCAATATACTCTCCGACCAAAAAATCGGCAGGAAGGAGGCAATTTTCTCCGGCGGCAACTCTCCTGACCACAGCATAAACTGTGCCTAAGAAGATATTCTTCCGGTATCCCTTCTGGACCACCTCGCGGCTTTCGCTGATAATTGGATTGATATAACGGACTACCGCAATGAACACACTTGTCTTGACTACACTTTTGCGCAAGTTCCTGATCAATACGATAAAGAATTTTAAACAGGTTGGACGTTTTAAGAAATTCTGGTAACATATAATCCTGTTCTGGGGACGAACAGGAGTTCTGAATTCATATATTTTTAGCGAGGTAAATGATGGAATTTCCTGAACGTCCCTTACTTATCTTGCACATTTCTCTCCTTTTTTCCATCAAATATTGTGGCTCGTCTCA
>CAZTWC010000308.1:3078-4311 GCA_964617105.1 uncultured Myxococcia bacterium | reverse complement strand
TGAAGGCCTATGTTTATGCTGTATCGATAGAGAACTGAATGTCCCCCGTCACTATCACCAACCCACCGATTCTTTGCAGAACCTGGAGATTGACAAGGTGCTTTTTTCCATAGATTTTGCTGAAAAACTGATGGATGAGGTAATCGCCGCCTATTTGCCCAAAGATTGATGGCTGAAAACAAGAAATCTGATGCCCGGCTTTATTACGGCTATCTATTGATGGTGGCGGCCACCTTTGGCTTTGCAATAATGGGAGTTTCCGCCAAAATGGGAAGTGGCCTGGTGCCCACCTTTCCTTTGGTTTTCTGGCGTAGTTTTGTTTGCCTGATGGTTATGTTAGTTTACATGGGGTTGAGAGGCCAGCGGTTTACTTTTAATAAAGGCTGGCTGCTGATATTGCGGGGAGTGCTGGGAGCAGTTAGTTTAATCTGTTATTTTAGGGCTCTCTACTACATAACCGCTTCTGAAGCTTCTATGCTTATCTCTACTGGTCCGATTTGGACCAACATTATAGCGGTAATCTATTTAAAGGAGAAGTTCACCCGGCTCCAAGCCCTGTCACTGCTGGTAGCCATGGTGGGAATTTTGCTTATTACCCGGCCTGCCTTTTATCAATTTAACCTGGGTTATATTCTGGCGCTGGTGACCGGTTTTTTAGTGGGCTCGGTTCACGTTTTGTTGCGCAAATTGAATCAAACCGATTCTCCTTTTAGCATGGTGCTGTCCATGGTGTTGTTCAGCATGATATTCTCTGCTGAAGAGGTGGCAGGAGATATTTTTCAATTCACTTTCCCCGATTATTTTACTCTGTTTTCGATTTTAATCCTGCTGATAACCGGGATCTCCAGCGCCAGCGCTCAAATCCACATCTCTCTAGCATATAAATATATACCAGCCAGCAAAGGGAGTATTATTTCTCTCTTAATTACTGTCTGGATAGTTTTATTATCAGTGCTGGTGCTAGGAGAAACACCCACCCACACTACCCTGACAGGTGGCGTTATGGTGCTTCTCTCTTCAGCGCTGCTAATAAAGTACAGCCCACATTCACACTCCTGATTGAATGCGTTGCCCGACCCTAATATAGACCCCCTGTCATATTTTCCTTTACAAATAAGGGACTAGTTGCTAATAATTTTTTATTATCTAGAAATTTGAATGGTTTCACCAAACAGGAGAACCAAACTATGAACACAGAACAATTGATTGAAATTACAGAAAAATATGGCGCTC
>CAZTWC010000308.1:0-3068 GCA_964617105.1 uncultured Myxococcia bacterium | reverse complement strand
ACAACTATCATCCCCTACCCATTGTGATCTCCAGGGCAGAAGGGATTTGGGTTTATGACCCAGAGGGAAAAAAATATATGGATATGTTGAGTTCCTATTCTGCCATCAATCATGGTCATTGCCATCCGAAAATAGTGGAGGCTATGGTTTCTCAGGCCCAAAAAGTGACCCTCACCTCCCGGGCTTTTCATAATGATCAGTTGGGCCCCTTTTCCGAGGAGTTGGCCCAGTTGTGCGAGATGGAGAAAGTGTTGCCTATGAACACCGGAGCAGAGGCGGTGGAAACCGCTATCAAGGCTGCCCGCAAGTGGGGTTATCAGAAAAAGGGAGTGCAGAAAGACATGGCTGAGATCATTGTTTGCACCAACAATTTTCACGGCCGCACCATTACCATCGTGACTTTTTCCACCGAAGAGAGTTATCGGGAGGGATTTGGCCCCTTTACCCCTGGTTTCAAAGTGATTCCCTATGGTGACAGCCAGGCTTTGGAAGATGCCATTTCTACCAATACGGTGGCTTTTCTGGTAGAGCCCATTCAGGGAGAGGGAGGGGTTATTGTGCCTCCGTCAGGATACCTATCCCGGGTAAGGGAGATATGTGACCGGGAAAAAGTGCTGCTGATGGCTGATGAGATCCAAACCGGTTTTTGCCGTACCGGCAAAATGTTCTGTTTTCAGCATGAAAATATCCAGCCCGATGTGCTAATCTTAGGCAAGGCTCTGGGCGGCGGTATTTTGCCAATCTCGGCGGTGGTTTCTTCCGATGAGGTTATGAGTGTTTTTAGGCCGGGTGATCACGGCAGCACTTTTGGCGGCAATCCCTTGGCCTGTGCCGTGGCCCGCACCTCTATCAAGATTATGCTGGAAGAAGATATGGCCAGGCAGGCGTCTGAAAAGGGCGGCTATTTTATGGATAAACTGGTACAGATAGACAGCCCTCACACCAAAGAAGTGAGGGGCAAAGGCTTACTGATAGGCCTGGAATTAAAACCAGAAGCGGGTGGAGCCCGGTTATACTGTGAACAATTGATGGCCAAGGGTTTGCTTTGCAAAGAGACTCACGAAAATGTGATCCGTTTCGCGCCACCACTGGTAATTACCAGAGAGGAGATGGACCTGGCTCTGGAAAAAATCGCTGATGTGTTAAAATAAGTCCTGGGATTTCAATTCTGGGTTGACTGGTTGAAGTAATGGTTGAAGTATAGTTGATATATTATTGAAACAAGGAGGATAATATGATTCCTAATCATGTAATGAAAGAGTTGTCCACCAAAAATGACGCCAAGATAGTGCTTTTAGTAATGGATGGGGTAGGGGGATTGCCAATAGATGGAAAAACTGAGTTGGAAACCGCCAATACCCCTAACCTGGACAATCTGGCGGCCCAATCATCCTGTGGTCTTACTAACCCCATATCCCCTGGTATAACTCCGGGTAGTGGACCGGCTCACCTCTCCCTGTTCGGTTATGATCCTTTGGGATACGAAATTGGCCGCGGTGTACTGGAGGCTCTGGGCCTGGGTATTGATCTGGGAGATAATGATCTGGCTGCCCGGGCTAATTTTGCCAGCATGGACGCCCAGGGGCGGATCACCGATCGTAGAGCCGGCCGCATTCCCACCGAGATGAACCTGGAGATCTGCCAATTATTACGGCAGAATATCACCAAAATAGAGGATGTGGAGGTGAAAATTCAGTCGGGTATGGAACATCGTTTTGTGGTGGTGTTTACAGGAGAAGGCCTTTCCGGTCCGCTGAGTGAGAGTGATCCGCAGCAGGTTGGGCTGGAGCCTTTGGAGATAAAGCCTTTGGTTGAGGGGGCGAAAAAGGCGGCTCGAATCGTAAACCAGTTTGTCCAACAGGTAAAAAGCGTTTTACAGGATAAACAGCCGGCCAACATGTGCCTGATGCGAGGATTGGCCAAATCACCCAATATTCCCAGCATGCATGAATTATTCAAACTTACCCCGGCCGCCATAGCCACCTATCCAATGTACAATGGATTGGCGAAACTGGTGGGGATGGAGATCCTCTCTACTGGCTCTGAATTATCGGACCAGGTGGAAACCATGAGAAAGAATTGGGATAATAACGACTTCTTTTTTGTCCACGTTAAAAAGACCGATTCCTATGGAGAAGATGGTAATTTTGCCGCCAAGGTGAAGAAAATCGAGGAGACCGATGCTATTTTGCCGGATATTTTGGCACTCAATCCCGATGTGGTAGTTGTGACTAGCGATCATTCCACTCCAGCAGTGTTAAAAAACCATTCCTGGCATCCAAATCCCTTTATGATTCACTCTAAATATTGCCTGAATGACCAGGCCCTGGCTTTTAACGAACACCAATGTATGCGGGGTTGCCTGGGGACTATTCCAGCCTATGAGGCTATCCCCCTGATGTTGGCCAATGCTTTTAAACTCAAGAAATTTGGGGCTTAGAGATTGGTTTGGTCGGATATTTGTTTGACCACCAAATATTGCAGGAGAAAAGATGCTAAAAGGGGATGATCTTAAAGGTTACAAAGGGTTGGCCAAAAAGATTATGGTCAAAATGGGCATCTTTGTTTGGTCGGATATTCGCTTGACCACCAAAAACGGCGGGGTCTTCCAGGGGATAGTATTGCCGCGCTCCGAAACCGCAGATGATCAGCATTTGGTGCTAAAATTGCACAATGGTTACAATGTAGGTATAAAAGTCAAATCTATTGAAAAGGTGGATGTGCTGGGCAAAAAAGTAGCTGATTACCAGATTCCCCAAACCGAATTTCCAATTGATCCTCAAAAGCCCAATGTTACCTTACTGGGAACCGGCGGCACTATAGCCAGCCGTTTGGACTACAGGACTGGCGCGGTAATCCCGGCCTTTTCGCCGGGAGAATTGTACGGAGCAGTGCCAGAATTGGCCGATATTTGCAATTTGAATACCCAAAAAATGTTTGGCATATTCAGCGAGAACATGGGGCCAAAGGAGTGGATAACCACTGCCCAGGAGGCGGCCCGGCAGATCGAGGAAGGCGCTGACGGCATAGTGATAGGTCATGGAACCGATACCATGCATCACACTGCG
>CAZTWC010000307.1:0-4321 GCA_964617105.1 uncultured Myxococcia bacterium | reverse complement strand
CTTCAGCGGTTAAATATACATCATCACGTTCTGGATCCAAACCGCCATTGGGCAGGTTATTGAAAATACCGCCTTTATCCAGGGCCGGGAAGTGGCAGAACTGGAAAAGGGTCTGGCCGATTTCTGCGATAGTAAATATTGCATCACCTGCTGCAGTTGCACCATAGGTTTGCTGCTCTCTCTAATGGCAATTGATCTCCAGCCGGGAGACGAGGTGATAACCTCTCCGTTCTCATTTATCGCTGCCGCAGAGATGATTGCTCTTTTGGGCGCCAAACCGGTGTTTGTGGATATTACCGAAGATACTTACAACCTGGATGTATCCAAAATTGAAGAAAAAATCACCTCGGCCACTCGGGCGATTATGCCAGTCTCCATCTTTGGCCAACCGGCTGATATGGATGAAATTAATACTCTGGCCCTCAAATACGACCTGATGGTGATTGAAGATGCTGCCCAGAGTTTTGGCGCTCTATACAAAGAAAAAAAATCCTGCAATCTCTCCCATATTGGCTGCACCAGTTTTTATCCCTCAAAACCGTTGGGCGGTTTTGGCGATGGCGGCGCTATTTTTACCAGTGATGAAAAACTGGCTAGTAAATTGCGCAGATTGATGAACCACGGCCAGACTGATGGCACCTACAGTCACCAACTGATCGGCTTAAACGGCCGGATGGACGCCATGCAGGCTGCAGTGTTGAACGTAAAACTCAAATATTACTCCCGGGAGATAGAAAAGCGGCAACAGGTGGCCAATATCTATACCGAACTTCTAAAGGACTCTAAAACCATTATCCCTCCTAAAATAAATTCTGATCGCACTTCGGTTTTCGCCCAGTACGGCATCAGAGTTAAAAACCGGGAGGCAATTTTGGAGATGATGAGAAAAAAAGCCCTCCCCTATGCCATCCATTATCCCCGGCCAATTTACCAGCAGCAGGCCTTTAAATACCTGGAGGAGAGAGCAGCAAACTATCCTTTGGCAGAACAGGTCTGCCAGGAGATACTGTGTTTGCCCATGTGGAGCGGCGTGGATAAAACCGAGCAGAAAAAACTGGTTGAATTTATTATTGGAGTGGTTGAGAGAATCGAACACTCATAAGTGACCGGTACTAGTTGTGGAGATGTAAAAAAATGAATATACTGGTAACTGGTGCAGCTGGTTTTATCGGTTTCCATCTGGTAAACAACCTGGCTAAAAATTCTCAATACAACCAGATTATCGGTCTTGATAATATCAATGACTACTACGATATATCATTAAAATACGGACGTCTGGCCAATTCTGGTATCCCTCAAAACAAAATAGAATACAATCAAGCGGTTAAAAGCAAAACCTATTCAAATTACCGGTTCATCAAACTAGACTTGCAGGATCGAGAAAATATTTTATCGTTGTTTAAACGTGAACAGATCACCATAGTCTGCCATCTGGCTGCCCAGGCTGGTGTACGGTACTCCCTGACCAACCCCCAGGCCTATGTGGAGAGCAATATTGTCGGGTTTATGAATATCCTGGAAGCCTGCCGCCATTTTAATGTGGAGCATCTGGTCTATGCCAGTTCCTCTTCTGTGTATGGTTTGAACGAAGAGATGCCCTTTTCCACCCGCCACAATGTGGATCACCCGGTTAGCCTGTATGCAGCCAGCAAAAAATCGAATGAACTGATGGCTCACACTTACAGTTACCTCTATAATCTTCCTACCACCGGGTTGAGATTTTTTACGGTGTACGGTCCCTGGGGACGACCCGACATGGCTTATTTTCTGTTTGTAAACGCTATTTTGGCAGGTAAACCAATAGATGTATATAACCAGGGCAACATGAAACGCGATTTCACCTACATCGATGATATTGTCGATGGTATGACCCGGGTAATTGAGCATATTCCAACTGTCAATCCCGATTGGAGCGGAAATCAACCCGATCCTTCCTCGAGTATGGCGCCATACCAACTCTACAACATCGGCAACAACTCCCCCATCGACCTATTGGACTTTATCAACACCATCGAAGAGATGATGGGCAAAAAAGCACAGAAAAACTATCTTCCCCTCCAGCCAGGCGATGTGCCGGCCACCTGGGCTGATGTATCAGACCTGGTAAAGGATTTAGGTTATCAACCCAGGACCACCATTAAACAAGGGATTGAAAAATTTTATACGTGGTATAGACAGTTTTACCGGATGGTGTAACCCTACAACAACATTTTGTGTTATGTTATCATTTCAACCATAGGAAGCGAGAAATCAGCATGAAAATATCGGTTACTTCGGTATCTTTTTCAAAAAATCACCTGTTAAAAGAGGAATTAATCGCCGCTTTTCCAAGAGCGAAAATTAAATTTAACCTGGATGGGAAACTCCTGGCTGGCCAGGAATTATTAGACCATGTAAGCGACGCCCAGGCAGTTATTTTGGGCACTGAGAAATTTGATCTCCAGGTAATCAAGTCTTGCCCACAACTGCAAATAGTTTCCAAATATGGAGTAGGACTGGATAACCTGGACATGGATGCCTGTAAACAGTTCCAGGTAGCCATTGGCTGGACTGGTGGCGTAAACCGGTTGTCGGTGGCAGAGATGACGGTTGGTTTTATGCTGGACCTGGCCCGGAACCTGTTCTATACCTGTCTGCCCTTAAAAAAGGGTGAATGGAATAAGCAGGGCGGCTGCCAATTGAGCGGAAAAAAAGTGGGAATAATCGGGGTCGGCCATATCGGTAAAGAGATAATCAGGCTGTTAAAGCCTTTTCGATGTCAGGTGATGGTCAACGATATTATCGATCAAAACGAATATTATAAACAACAGGAAGTAGAAGAAGCCAGCAAGGAAAATATCTTTCAACAATGCCAGTTTATTACTATTCATACCCCACTGACCGAAAAGACCTTTCATTTAGTTAACCAATCAACTCTGGCGATGATGAACCACGATGCCTTTCTGATCAACACTGCCAGAGGGCCTATTGTCAAGCTGGACGACTTGAAACATGCTTTGCAAAAAAATAAAATCGCCGGCGCAGCCCTGGATGTCTATGAAAAAGAACCTCCCGGGGATCTCGAATTTTTAGGTCTGCCAAACCTGATTTGTACTCCTCACATCGGCGGCAATGCCAAAGAGGCAATTCTAGCCATGGGTCAAAGTGCAATCGGACATTTAAAGAAATTTTACCTGGAAAGGAAATAAAATGAACCTCTCCGTAATTGGAACTGGCTATGTGGGTCTGGTCACCGGCACCGGCTTTGCCGAAATGGGCAACAATGTTTTTTGTGTTGATATCGACCAGGAAAAGATAAACAGACTGAAAGATGGGATAATCCCGATTTATGAGCCGGGGCTGGAGGCGGTTGTTAAGCGTAATTATCAAGAGGGGCGACTTCGCTTCACCACTTCCATCAAAGAAGCCATGGCGAACTCCAATATCATCTTTATCGCGGTGGGGACACCGCCGGGAGAGGATGGCTCAGCCGATCTCCAATATGTATTACAGGTAGCTGAACAGGTTGGCGAAAACATCAATAAATACAGCATTATAGCCAACAAATCTACCGTTCCGGTCGGCACGGCGGAAAAAGTCAAGAAGAAGATCTCCGCCAAATTAGCCAAACGAGGGGTCAAAATAGAATTCGATGTTGTCAGCAACCCTGAATTTCTCAAAGAGGGAGCAGCGGTTACCGATTTTATGCGGCCGGATCGAATTGTGGTCGGAATTGACAGCGAACGTGCCAAAAATACCATGCGGATTCTCTACTCTCCATTTATGATGAAAAAAGACAAAGTAATTTTTATGGGTGTAAAAGAGGCAGAAATGACCAAATACGCCGCCAATGCCATGCTGGCCACCAAAATCTCCTTTATGAACGAGATTTCTGTTCTATGTGATAAGTTGGGTGTTGATGTTGACATGGTGCGCCAGGGGATCGGCTCCGATTCCAGAATAGGATACTCCTTTATCTATCCTGGCTGCGGATACGGCGGCTCCTGCTTCCCCAAGGATGTCAAGGCGATTATCAATATGGCCGAGCGGCATGGTATCGAGCCTCTCTTGCTACAGGCGGTGCAAAAACGAAACAGATCACAAAAACAACACCTGGTGTTAAAAATAACCGATTATTTTGGCCAGGATCTATCTTCGCTGGTATTCGGTTTATGGGGACTGGCCTTTAAACCGGGGACAGATGATGTTCGGGAAGCCCCCTCAAAGGTAATTATCCAGCGCTTGTTGGAGGCGGGTGCTACCATCAAGGCTTTTGATCCGGTGGCCATGAAGACCGCCAGGCGTGAATTTCCCGATTTGTGGTTTAAAGAAGAAAAACTAA
>CAZTWC010000306.1:0-4326 GCA_964617105.1 uncultured Myxococcia bacterium | reverse complement strand
AAGGTAGGTCTCGACACCAAGGTAACCAACGATGCCTCTGCCTTTATCCGCGGAATCGCCCAGCAGAGAAAACGCAATGCCCAATGGGGGGAAAAAGCAGTGCGGGAAGCGGTTTCCATTACCGACCAGGAAGCCTTGCGGGAGAAGGTTATCGATATGATCTGCCGGGATTTGCCGGAGTTGATGCAGCGGCTGGATGGCCAGGTTGTGGAAACCGCCGCAGGCCGGGTTAAATTAAATACTGCCGGGGTGGGTACGGTTAGAAATAAGATGAATATCAAGCAAACCCTGGTCAACACTTTTGCCGACCCCAACATCGCCTATTTTTTAATGATGATCGGCATGATGGGCCTGATGATGGAATTTTACCATCCAGGTGCCATTTTTCCGGGAGTGGCGGGCGGAATTTGCCTCTTTCTGGCTATGATCTCCTTCCAGATACTGCCCATTAACTATGGTGGTTTGCTTTTAATCATTTTGGGCATGTGTCTTTTAGTGGCAGAAATATATATATCCAGTTTCGGCGCCCTGGGAATTGGCGGCGCTATTTCATTAATATTAGGTTCTTTACTACTGGTGGATGATATGAATCCAAACTTTTCCTTTAGCGATGGCTATGGTGTTTCCCTGTCAACCGTGATCCCGGTCACTTTTCTATTTATTCTATTTACCTTGCTGGCCGGCTATTATGTGGTTAAGGCCAAGCGAAAAAAAGTGATAACCGGCAAAGACGGATTGATAGGTGAAATAGGCACCGTAATTCAGGTTATTTCACCGCCCCTGCCGGGTCAGATTTTTGTGCATGGTGAATATTGGAAGAGTTTCTGCCTTGACCAGGTTGAGGAGGGGCAACAAGTGGAAATTGTTGAGATCAGGGGACTAAGTCTGGTGGTTAAATCACCCGGCCATTTTTAATTGTGTATTCCACTTTATACAAGTTATCCAGGTTTTTCAGGGGATTCTGGCTAAGTAAAACCAGGTCCGCCCGGCAACCTTCAGTGAACTTAAGACGATCTTCCAGAGATAAAAGTTGAGCCGCGTTCAGGGTGGCGGTTTTGAGCGCTTCCAGGCGGGAAAGACCGGCCCGGTACAAATTTTTAATCTCCTCAATGGTATCACCCATAAAAGTTGAAAAAGCCCCGCCATCAGTGCCAGTGGCCAAAGTGACCCCTCTCTCCACGCATATCCTGGCATTCTTCTGATTAATATCATATTCACGACGATAGGATTTTACATCTTTAAACCGGTGCTTTACGCTGACCTGACTCCACTTTCTGGATATAGGTCGAAGAATTCTCAAAGCCTTAGGTTCAAACCTCTCCGATGCCTGGGGCGAATGTAGATAATCTGAGGTGGTCTCAAAGTGGGCAAAACGATAAGAACAATGGAGGGTAGGGACCATAATGATCCCTTTATCCAGAATAAGATCGAAACATCTATCATCCAGAATACCGTCTATGGCAATATGTTCAATAGAATCCACCCCACTTTCAGCCGCCTGCAGTATCTGTTGCTTCTCACAGACATGGATGGCTACTTTCAGATGGTTTGCATGAGCCCTCTTAACCACTTTGTCTAACATAGATGGGGATAGTAAAGGCAAAGGAGGTAAACCCGATAATCCTAACTCTTTCTGAAATCCTACCTTGATAAAGGTGGCCCCCATTTTGCTTAAAAACTTGAAGTATCTGTCCAGGTCTGTGGAAGAATCGATCTCCACTTTCATCTGACCGGTAATAATCGAGGACAAACCGGGAAGAGGATCCAAATAATCTGGATAGCCTCCTATGGTACTGAATATCGGACCACTGAATACAATATCTGGTCCGGACAAGTAACCGGTTTCAGTTAATCGTTTGAGTATGCTGATCAAGGTTATGGGAGACAAAAGGTCACGCACCCAGGTGACACCGACCCGGGGAAAAGCAGCCAAATTTTTCTTGATCTGCTTAAGCATCCACCCCTCTAGTTTTACCTCCACGTCAGGGGAATAAAAAGGACTGATCAGATGGACATGACAATCAATTAATCCGGGAATCAGGTACCTATCGCTACCATCAATAACCTGGTCCGAAGAAACTGGCAACGCCTGGGAAGGCGGCCCGGAGGGTAAAATCTTATGGATACGGCCATCTTTAACCCAAATATCCATCTCTCCCACAAAATCTTCCCGAGAAAAATCGAGTAGATTTACTTGCCTGATATACAAATCACCAGCCAATAACGACATCAATTGCTCCTGTTATTATGAATCTATTTTTTTTATTATAGCATAAATTTGTTTGGGGCGCATGTTAGTTGCCTGAAACTACTGTTCTAAGGGCTCACTAAAAAATAACTTCACATTTTCGCGTGAGCCCTTAGTCGAATTTTTCTTTACATACTTTGACCTTTATATTTATAATAACTGTTTTAGTCGGCAACTAAAAACTCGCTCAAAATTCTGGCTGAAAATATTTTTGGATATTACTAATATAAATGCTCTGGTATAATTGCTCATGCTGACTAGTTCGCGTTAATACCAGAATCTTAAAATGGGGACCTAAGATGAAAAAATCTAATGCTTTTGGCTTCAGTTTAGTTGAATTATTGATAGTTGTGGCTATCATCGGTATTTTGGCTGCCATGGCAGTTCCGCAATACCGGGCCTATGTTGCCAGGTCAAAAGCCCAGCAGGGCAAACTTATACTGGAGGAGTTAAGGGCCGCCCAGGAGCAGTACCGGGCTCTCAAGGGCACCTATACCGCCATCTCTACCGACCTGGAAAATTTCGGGGCCAAGATGACCAAAGGACCCTATTCCATTGATGCAACCGATATCAGCGCCAGTGCCGATACTTTCAGAGCCATTACCAAGGGCAACTGCTCCGGCGAATCCGCCAAAAATGACCAATGGTGCATCAACCAGGACGGAATTCTCTGCCACCTGACCTCAACCTGCGATATCCCAAAATCTTCCTGCAGTTGCCAATAAAAATTTTCCCGGGCTTCATCTGTGCAGACCTAAAAAAGATGCCTCCATGATAGCTATGTAGATGTTGCAGGCGGCGTGAAAGAGGATGGGCGAGATAATTGATCCACTGTATTCCCGCAGATACCCAAAAATCAACGCTGGAAAAAATACTACCACCCTCAGGGGGTCGAATCCCACTATCACATGGCCCAACCCAAACAGCAGGGCCGTGATAAGCAGAGATGGACCTATGAAGACCGGGCCAATTTTCCAATGCCGTGCATAAAGGGCATTGAGCCTGGACTGTAGATAACCGCGATAGAAATACTCTTCTGGAAAGGAGATTAAAAGCAGGTTGGTTAGAATAAATGGGAAGATATGGGGAAAAAGGCCAAAATCCACCTCTGCCAGGGAGCGGTTAAAGAGATATCTGGCATACAGCCCATATCCTATTGTAAAAGGGGGTAATATCAGGGCACAGGCCAGTAAAAAAGCCTTTAAATCCTTCTTTAAAATCGGTGTCAAACCCTTGAAGTGCAATGGTTTGGCGCCGGGGCCATCTTCTCTGGAAGTAAAGCCTGGGAAGAAAAAATTATCTGGAAATGAGCGGCGGAAGATCTTGCCGGTCAAATGGGGCAGATAGATAAATAGCAAAGCGGCAATAGCCAAAATTATCTGGTTGATTAAAGCCAGGTGGCGCAATTGATACAGTATGGTTAAAATAAGCAGCAGAACTGTATAAACCCCGATTATCTCAGGCCAGGTTTTTATTTTAGTGTCCATCTGGAAACTCCCTTGTGCTGCGAAGTTAATTCCAGGAATCTATTGATGGCCTTGCTCCCTTGTGGTAAATTAGTTTTTATTATGAAAAATCGTTCAATCAAAATGTTGTTCCTGTTCCTTACCGTTGCCTCCATCTGCCTGGTTTTGGTAGGGAAAATTGGCAGCCACTACTATATCTCATGGGAGAAAGCCCGGGCCGTCATGGAGCCAAAGGAGATGAAAAAGCCGGTTATCCCCTTTTCTGCCAGCCTGAAAAACAGCAATATTATAACACATAAATCCTTTGAGGGAAAATTGCTATTACTAAATTTCTGGGCCACCTGGTGCGCTCCCTGCCGAGAGGAGTTACCCTCCATGATTCAATTGTATAAAGAGTTTAAAGGAAAAGGATTAGAACTCCTGGCAATTAGCGTAGATAAAAACTGGTCCAAAATAGACTCCTTTTTCTTCCACGGCCCACCTCCATTTCCAATAGGTCTGGATGCGACTAAAAGATCGGCTGAAGCCTATAAAGTGGGAAAATTCCCAGAGTCTTTTTTAATTACTCCGACTGGACAAATCGTAGCTCATTTTGTAGGCCCCCGCAATTGG
>CAZTWC010000305.1:0-4327 GCA_964617105.1 uncultured Myxococcia bacterium | reverse complement strand
ATTAGCGGTGTTAGTTTCTATTGCAGGGCCGGTGGGGGATTTTTGCGAATCTTTGATCAAGAGAAGTTTTGGGGTTAAGGATTCAGGTACTATCCTGCCTGGTCACGGTGGGCTGCTTGATCGGGTGGATGCCTTTATTTTTGTGGTTCCTTTACTCTATTTTTATTTTGTCTGAAAACGGCAGCGGAGAGGGGCGTGCGTAGCATGACTAAGTCCTTGGCGGTTTTTGGCTCCACCGGTTCTGTGGGTAAAAATACCATGGATGTGGTGAAGCGTTTTAAAGATAACTATGAGGTGATAGCCTTAAGTTGCGGTAATAATGTGGAGTTGTTGGCGCAACAGTGCCAAGAGTTTGCTCCCAGGCTGGCAGTAGTGCTCAGAGAGGATGATGCCAAGCAACTCAAGAGTTTGCTGGCGGGTCAAAAGTTAGAGGTGGTGTGGGGTGAGGAGGGTTTTTTGCAAATGGCTCGCAGCGGGGCTGATTTAGCAGTTTGCGCCATTAGTGGCGGGGCAGGATTACGCACCGCCTTTGAATCGGTCAAGAGCGGCTCAGACATAGCCTTGGCTAACAAAGAGTCTTTGGTGATGGCTGGAGAACTCTTTATGGCCGAGGCCCGGCGCAGATGGGTGAAGATAATCCCGGTTGACTCGGAACATTCCGCTATCTTTCAGTCGATTATCGGCCATGATCAGCGGCAGATAAAGCGACTATTGTTAACCGCTTCCGGGGGACCATTTCTGAACTATCCTCTGGAGAAGTTCCCGGAGATCACCGTAGAGATGGCTCTATCTCATCCGGTTTGGTCCATGGGCAAAAAAATCAGCATCGACTCCGCTACTCTGATGAACAAAGGGCTGGAGGTGATAGAAGCCCATTACCTTTTTGAGGTGGAGCCGGAAAGAATCGACATTGTTATCCACCCCCAGGGGATAATCCATTCGATGGTGGAGTATTGGGATGGGGCCCTGATCTCACAGATGGGCAGTCCGGATATGCGTACTCCCATCGCCTATGCCCTGGGTTTTCCAGAGCGGCTGGAGATGAGCGTAACCCGTTTCGATTTTAGCCAACCCGTTTCCATGACTTTGATACCCTTGGATTATAAACGATTTAAAGCTCCACAACTGGCCTTTCAATCGCTAAAAGAGGGTAAAAGTGCCCCTATCGCCTTTAATGCTGCTAACGAAGTGGCGGTGGCCGCCTTTTTACGGAGACAGTTGGCCTTCCATAAAATTGTAGAAGTAGTCGAAAAAGTGCTTAACTCGATACCGCATCAAAAAGTCGAATCTATTGAACAGGTATTTGTTCTGGATAAAAACTACAAAAAGGTCGCAGAAGAGATTGTTATGGGGGAACGGCTTTAGTTATCTACTGTATCCCTAAATATTCCACCAGGAACAGGCTCACCTGAGGCACATAAGTGATAATGATTAGTGCTATCATCATCAGCAGCAGGAAGGGAAGGGTGGCTCGATACAAGGAAACCACCGGCCTCTGGAAACGGTAGGAGGCTACAAACAGGTTTATCCCTACCGGCGGGGTGGAGTAACCGATCTCCAGGTTGGTAAGAAAGATGATTCCCAGATGAACCGGGTCAACCCCAAAAGATACCGCAATAGGAGTAATCAGAGGAACAACCACTATGATGGCAGAGAAGATATCCATCAGGCAACCCACTATTAGCAGGAATACATTCAGCACCACCAGGAACATTATTTTGCTGGAGATGTAGGTTTTCATCATCGCCAAAATTTTCATGGGTATTTCTTCGTCAATCAGGTAATTAGTCAGGCCCATGGCCGTGCCCAGGATTACCAAAATACCCCCCACCAGCACCATGCTGTCCCTGATAATTACGGGCATATCTTTGAACAGGTTTATGTCCCGGTAGATGAAAACTTCCACGATCAACACGTAGAAAGCGGTAACCGCCGCCGCTTCACTGGCGGTAAAGAAACCACCGTAAATGCCGCCTAAAATAATAAAGGGGAGAGGCACTTCCCATATAGCCGCCCGAAAAGAGCGCCAACACTCTTTGATTTTAAATTTTTGCCGGGTAACTTTGTTGATTTTTCCTGTGTAGATACAGTAGATCATTAGCACTATCATGGTGACCATACCGGGCAGGAATCCAGCCACAAACAGTTTGTCTATACTGGTGCCAGCTACCAAACCGAACAGAATCAGGGGTAAACTGGGTGGAAACAGGAGCCCCCGGCTGCCGCCGGCAGTTAATAGTCCCAGGGCAAAGCGTTCCTGGTAATTTTCTTTGAGCAGAATAGGAAACATCAGGCCGCCCATGGCGATGATGGTGACGCCAGAAGCGCCGGTAAAGGCGGTAAAAAAGGCGCAGGCAAAAAGCGCTACAATGGCCAGTCCACCGGGCAACCAGCCCAAAAAAGCCCGGGAGAGGTCCACAATCCGTTTGGGAGTATTGCTTTCCGCCATTATATAGCCGGCAAAGGTAAAAAGAGGGATAGTCAGCAGGGTAGGGGCGCTGGCAATGCGATACATTTCGATCACAATGGCAGCCAGACTGATATCGGCCAGGTAAAAGCATAAAATTGCCACACTGCCAAGTATGGAAAAGAGTGGAGCGCCCATCAGGGCCAGCAATACTATTATTATACCGATTAACGCTATCATCTATTTTTGACCTCCCCTATTGTGCTTATGCTGCAGGTGATGAGCAAGGGCAGTTTCTAAAAACCTGGTAAAAAATCTAAACCCCATAACAAAAAATGCTAGCGGAAGGATCAATTGGAATATCCAGGTGGGAATCTCCATAAACAACTTGGAACCCGCTTCTTTTTCCATGGCGACAAACAGGTAGGATGCATAAGAGAGCATAAAAGAGATAAAAGTGGCAAATAAGTTGGTTACCAACTCTGACCAGCGCCGTTGCGAGGGTGATAGTAGTTTGGAAACGATATCGATGTTGATGTGCCGGCCTTCCATGGTGGCCAGGGAGGCGCCGATAAAACCAACCCAAAGCACCAGATGTCTGATAAAGACATCGGCCCAGGTAAAACCGCTGCCGAAAACATTGCGCAAGGTAACTTGTAAAAATGCCAATACAATCATCACCACCACCATCACCACCATCACCACTCTTTCTCCTTTGGCGAAATAATGGTTGATTTTTTGCAGTATATTCATAGTCTATTTTGCCTGTTTTTGATTGGTTCTGAATTCTTGGATATATCCCTCAACCTGACTTAAAAGGGAGGCAGGGAAAATTTTGCCAACCATTTTTTTCTTTACATTGGAGCATACACTGACCAGTTCTTTCATGTTTTTATCGTCCACGGCCACAGTTTTTATGCCATTCTTTTTAATGGTTTCCATGGCTTCCTGGTTTTCCTGTCGAGATTTGGCATTTAATTCTTTTTCCAGTTTGGCGGCCAACTCGAACATGATTTTTTTGTGTTCAGGTTTAATTTTGTCAAATCTTTTTGTTTGGATCAGGATACCGGCAATGGCATTGGCAAGTTTTACATCGGTGACATACTTTACTTTGGTAAACCACTGCAGGGCCACAGCCGCCATGGGCGGTGCGTAAACCGCATCAATCAAACCGGTTTGCAGGGAGGTCATCACATCTGGTAGTGACAGAGGAATGGGAACCAGTTTTAATTCGTTAAAGATGATTTGAGACATGGGATCGCCTTCCCACGCCCAGGCCTTTATCCCTTTCATATCCGCTTTGGAGGTCACTTTTTTATTAGAGAAAATATTTACCCAACCTGTCTCCAGCAATGCCAGAAGGACAAAACCTTTCTCTGCAAATTTTTTGGTAAAAACCGGTTTGATTTGATCACGCACATAATCAAACTCTTTCAGATTATTAAAGAGCAAAGGAGTTTCCAAAATCCTGGTCATAGGCAAAATATCTCCCATGCCGATGCCGGTAAAGGCGGCGCCATGAAGTTGGCCAACTCTTATTTTTCGAAGCACATCTTTTTCATCTCCGGAAACACCGCCGGAATAAACTTTAAATTTGACTTCCCCTTTGGTTTGCTTTTTAATTTCGCGTGCAAACTTGTTAAAAGCCTTCATCCAGGTAGAGCCATCAGGCGCTAAGGTGGCTAATTTAAGCCTGACTTTAGCGGTGGCTGTGGATGGTGCCAAACCAGTGATTACAAATCCGGCCAATAGGGTAATAATTAGCATTAGTTTTACCGGTTTCATTGATACCTCCCAATTAAGTTTATGTGACATCAACGCCCTTCGCCAAGATGCCGTCTATCGTGTGGTTAATTCAAGTTAGCGACAAATTAAAACAGATCTTCTTGATACTTCAACATCTGCCGGGCCATTTTTTTG
>CAZTWC010000304.1:0-4348 GCA_964617105.1 uncultured Myxococcia bacterium | reverse complement strand
TTCCAGGATGCCGGAACCACCAATGAGCAGGGTGGGCAAACCCAGGATGCCGGAAGTTACAATGATAGTGATGGATTAAATGATGACATAGATGCCGGTTTTGAGTCCCAAGACTATCAAGATTTTGGAAATTCTGATGAAGGAATTGGCGAAGATGGAGGCCAAGGGCAGGGCGGAGATTCTTTTGGCGGCTTAATAGATGAGAATTCCTCCTCCCCAACATGCAGCACCAATGTAATTTACAAAAGAGTTCAGCATATCCTGACCAGTTCGAACCTGGTTGATGTTGCCTACCATCCCTCTGGTGATTATGCCCTGATAGTTGGAGATAATGGTGAGGTTTTAAAGTATGATAACACCGTCAATCCACCTACTCTGGTATTGTTTGCCAAGCGTTGCAGCCATTTACGGGCTGTATCTTTTACCCCCTCTGGCGATTACGCCCTTTTAGCAGGCTATGGTTATGATCCCAATGACCCAAGAGCGTATAGAAGTTGCCTTTATCTATATAATCACAATCAGAACAATTTTTATGCAGTTACTTCTGGTTTCGCCAGCAATCAGCAGTTTGTTGGTATCTCCTATGCAAAGGATAAAAATGTTTTCTATTTAGTGGCCAATTTGTATAACCGTTTATCGTCCAATGGTATAGTGCTATATGAATACCAACTCTCAACTGGCTCAATAAGAGAAGTCAGCAGGCAGTATAAAAACGGTATAGGTGCCACTAGCATCGCCTATGGCTCCATAGATTTTTATCCTTTCATATTAGTAACCATAGGGGTCAATGCCGTTCAGGTTTGGCAGTATATCCCTTCCACCGACCAATGGAATTATAATATTGGCTATGGTTACAGCGGCAATCCCAGTAAAGTTGTTTTTAGGCCTGGCCACAAAGAGGCCTGGATTTTATCCAGGACCGGCAGGATGGTGTGCAAATACGATATCAACGGTTGGCAATTTGAACGTTTCAGTTTCCAGAATTCTATCTACTGGAATTTGTATTCTATTGGCTTTACGGCAGATGGAAAATATGCTTTAGTGGGAGGAAGAGGATATAATAATATGGGTTATCTGAAGGTGTATTCGGGTCCCGGGTTTGCTTCGGGAAATTTTAGTGATGCCTTGATCAGTACCTGGTATTCTGGCACGGCCCCAATCAGGGGGATTACCTGGCGGCCAGGACATTGCCAGGGGATAGTAGTGGGAGAAAAGGGAAATGGCACCAATAATTTTGGCACTTTGTATACATTTGAGGCTAAATAACAATGGTGAAAATGTTTAATTTTATTGAACCTAAAAGCGGTATAATCGTTATCGATATTTTGGTTAATTTGGATAGTGCAGAGATTTTAACCAACTTCAGGGAAAGGGTTGCAGAATATTGTAAAAATGGTTATCAATGGTTCATAATTGATTTTAGTGGGACCAATATTTTGTCTTCCGCCGGGTTCAGGGAATTGATCACCCTTTTTAACCGGGTTGATGAAATGGGTGGAAAGATGGCTGTTTGCAACATGTCACCTGTGATTTTAACCAGTTATAGTACCCTGGGTTTCAAGAAACTTTTTAATCATTTTGACACCAGAGAAAAAGCCATGGAGAGTTTTTCTTAGGATGGAAATTAAATCACTATCAATTGTTCCGGACAGGCGGATATAAAGATGTTATATGATACTGTTATCATAGATGAAGAGGAAAGACTTGGGTACAGGGATAGTTTAGAAGAGAGCCTGGACGAGTTGAGTAACAAACTGGTGGAGTTGGAGCAGGCTTATAAGGAAGGTCGGTCAGAAGATCTGTTGGTAGAGATATGTTACGATATCCAAAATGGGTCTACCAATGTAGTGAACATAGTTTGGCATTCACCCTTTAAATTCATTTACCCGATAGTGATGGTATTGATGGAACTGAGCCTGAAACTGGGAACGCAAAGTAAGGACAAAGAGTTTTTTGATCTAATCAACTTCTCCTTTGAGGCTATTGATTACATGAGGCGTTTCATGCAGTTTGAGATTGAACCTCAGGAATTGACCAAACAGAAACGATTGAGCAGAAAATGTCAGAAGTTTGTTAAAAAGTCGATAATAATTATTGAAAAGATGGGCCTCTGCGACATGGTGGATAGCCGCACCATAATGCAGATGTTTAACACCGGAATTTTGCTTTTTAATCCAACTCCCCTGCTTTTGGAT
The DNA here is from genome assembly GCA_964617105.1 of uncultured Myxococcia bacterium. Lineage (GTDB taxonomy): Bacteria > CAZTWC01 > CAZTWC01 > CAZTWC01 > CAZTWC01 > CAZTWC01. The sequence continues at coordinate 2,153 of CAZTWC010000304.1, read as the reverse complement.
GGAGTTAGGGAGCCGTTGTTGGCCATGGGCTTTAAAGTCTATTTTGCCACCCAGGTGGATAGTGCTTTTGGCTTAATAAATAAGCATAGCCCTTTTTTAATTTTAGTTGACGTTAACGATGATCTTAAACTGGCGGAAGATATGATAGAAGAGATTAGCCAGCGGGATTTTCGGGGATTTGTCTATTTGGTGGTTGATGAAAGCACAACCGAATCTTTTTGTACGATCAATGTTAACTATAGTAATATTTTAGAAAAGTGTTTTATTGCTCCTTTTAGGTTCGAAGATATTTATGAAGAAATTTTAGAACAAAAGGAAGTCCATGATAAAAACATCTGTGTCCATTTTTGAAAATGGTGAACTCTCAGGCGATACCAGTAGTAATTATCTTTTTCAACCCTGGACCGCCCTGGTGCAAGATGGTGGGGAGGTACCCTATCCTTCCTGTACCAAAGATTTTCAATACGAAGTGGAGTTGGTATTGGCTATTGGTCGTGGCGGCGCTGATATAGCGGAGACCTGATTTATACTGGCACCCCCGAAGGGGTGGGACCGGTAGTGAAGGGTGACAAACTAACCGGTATGATAGAGGGAATTGGCCAGGTAAGAGTTACTATTACACCTTAGAGGTATAGAATCCTTCGGTATCTAAGAGCATCTGGCAGATATCTTCGAAAGGCAGGGGTTTACTGAAATAGTAACCCTGAATCTCATCACATCCATAAGTGCAAAGAAATTTCAATTGTTCTTTGGTTTCCACCCCTTCGGCTATTGTTTTTAGTTTAAGGTTTTGAGCCATGGCGATGATGGCTTTGACAATGGCGGAGCCATCGGGATCGTCTTCAATGTCGTTAATAAATGAGCGGTCAATTTTCAAAGTGGTGATGGGCAGGCGCTTGAGATAGTTGAGTGATGAATAGCCGGTGCCAAAATCATCGATAGAGAGGTGTATCCCCATCTCTTTCATTTCGTTGAGGATATTTATAGTAATGTCCACATCTTTGATAATAACGCTTTCAGTCAACTCCAGTTCCAGATATTTGGGCTCAAGATTGGTATCAGACAGGATTGTGGTTACTGTTTTCACCAGGTTTTGGGGTTTAAATTGGCTGCTGGCCACATTTACTGCAACCCGAATGTGGGGAAAACCTTTATTTTGCAACTCTTTGTTTATGGCGCAGGCGGTTTTGAGCACCCATTTGCCGATCTCAATGATCAACCCGGTTTCCTCTGCCAATGGGATAAAAATGCCGGGAGGGATAAAGCCCATTTCCGGATGCTGCCAGCGGATCAACGCTTCAATACCAACTATTCTCCAGTTTTTCGCCGATATTTGCGGTTGAAAATGGAGGACAAACTCATTCCGTTCAATGGCCAGGCGCAGGTCATTTTCCATCTTAAGTTTTTCCAGGGCATCGGTGTTCATCTCAGGAGTATAAAATTGGAAATGGTTGCTACCAGACTCTTTGGCGTGATTCATGGCGGCATCGGCATTAGCTAAAAGGCTTCTGACGTCAACGCCGTCAAAGGGAAAGACAACTATTCCCAGGCTGGCGCCCAGGGATAATTCCTGGTTGTTAAGTTTGTAAGGCTTACTCAACTCTTTCAGCACCTTTCTGGCAACCAGGGCAGCATCCTCTTTGTTGGCTATTTTGCTAAGGATAGCGGTAAATTCATCACTGCCCAGGCGGGCTACCGTATCTGAATTACGCAGGGTAGTTTTTATTCTTTTACCAACCTGTATGAGCAACTGATCTCCGCTTTCATGGCCCAGGCTGTCGTTTAAGTATTTAAAACGGTCCAGGTCGACTAAAAGCAGGCTTAATATATATTTGTTTCTGCGGGCCATTTCCAGGTCGTGTCCCAGAATGTCCAAAAATTGCATCCGGTTGGGCAATCCGGTAAGGCTATCGAAGTGTGCCAGTTCTTTCAAACGTTGTTGAGATTTTTTGTTTTCGGTTATATCCTGGATCATAAACAGACAGAGGTCTGAGTTATCTTGTTTAGAGATACGGGTCAGAGTGATATCACCCCAGGTGATAGTGTTTTCAGGGCAGGTAAAACATTTTTCAAATTTGTATAGCGGTAAACGCCCCTGAAAAATTTCCTGGAAATTTTTTTCATTTTCCTGGCGCTTTTCTGTCTCCTCTGGA
>CAZTWC010000303.1:0-4348 GCA_964617105.1 uncultured Myxococcia bacterium | reverse complement strand
AACTGGCCGGCCAGTCGCTGGACCAGCGGCGAGAAGACTATATCCTTGCCGCTTCCACACCAACCCAGGCGGTTAACCTGGCCATTAATGCCCTAAAAAGCCAGGAAACGACCTGAGTCGAGCAAAAACCTAACCTGGCAAGAAAGAAAACCCTTCGGCCTTGTTTGTGAAAACTATGTCCTTTTCCAGTAACCTACCTCAACTTATTAAAAAAGCGGAAAAAACCATCCGCCAATTCCAAATGCTTAACCAGGGAAACCGGGTGCTGATAGCGGTCAGCGGCGGCTGCGATTCAGTAGCCCTGGGGGAACTCTTTTTCCGGTTAAAATTTAGGTGGAACCTGCGCTTGGCGGTGATACACTTTGATCACCAGGCCAGAAAAGAAAGTTACCTGGACCGGGATTTGGTCCAAAAGTTGGCTGATAGATGGGAGGCGGATTTTCATTTTTTTCAATACTGCCCTCAAGCAGGATCATCATCCTCTTTTCAAAACCAAGCCCGGCATTGGCGCTATGGCTTAATGGTTGATATTGCCTTTAAAGTTAAAGCCCACCGAATTGCCACCGCTCATCACCAGGATGATGCGGCAGAAACAGTTTTAATCAGATTACTGACCAGGGGAGGATCGGGTGGTTTATCCGGAGTTCCCCCCATCCGCCCAGTGACTGCCCAGGAAACGCCTTCAGAACAGCGCCACCTGTCCAATGCTCCCCAGAAAAAGCCGTTGCTGCCCACCTTTATCCGCCCCTTTTATGGATGCACTAAAAAAGAGATCAAAGAGTTCCTGGTTCAATCTGGTCTATCTTTTAATGAAGACAGCAGCAACCAGGAGAACTATTATTTGCGCAACCGGGTAAGGAACCAACTACTTCCAAGGTTGGAAAAAGATTACAACCCCAAACTCAAACAACACCTGGCTCAAATGGCTGATATCAACCGGATGACCGAAAACTTTTTTGAGGATCTTATTTTTCGAGTTATGGGCGATAATAATATTGTCGAGCAAACAAAAGACCAAATATCCATTAATCTACCCCAATTGGCCTGCTTTCTGGCTGGAAGTTTTCCCCACCCGGCGGTGATAAGCCGTCTTATTATGGCTGCTATACGCACTATAGATCCTTTCCAACCGCAAGAGATCTGCTTTAGTCACATCCAGGCGGTGCTAGATTGCCTGAATAAAAACCAGGGCTCTAAATACCACAAACTGCCGGGTAAAATCTGGATTAGAAGCGGGTACCATAAATTAGTGCTGTCAAAAAAACCCTTTCTAACCAAAGAACCTGATTTAAAAACCGTTGATTTAAAGAACTCTCGTCCCCCATCAAATTCAGTTGAACCATTCATTGTCAACCCGGCATTAAAAGAGACGGGAACTTTTAAGGTGCCCCAATTTTCAATCGAATTGCAGATAAGAAAAATTGCTCCTGAAGAGTTACCCTATACTCCCTCTGACAGAGAGCAGATCTTTACAAAGAGAGAGATCACCTTCCCTTTACAGATACGGAATTTCCTTCCTGGTGACCGCATTGCCATTAAAGGGGGACATAAAAAAGTAAAAAAGGTCCTGATGGAAAAAAAAATTCCCCGGGATCAGCGTAGTTCTATCCCCATGCTGCTCAATAATCAAGGTCAGATACTATGGATATTGGGACTCAGAAGATGTTATGACCCCACATTTTCAAACCGCAAAGAATGTTATTGCCTGTCATGGAAACCAACTCCAGAAGATGACGGCTTATTTTTCCCACCTTCCGGAGTCAGGCCGGTTAAAACCTGATTGACAACTATATAATGATATGGTAGCAATATTGGGATATTTGTCGAAAAAGTAAATTTTAGACTAACTTTTACAAAGGGGAGCATACATGTCTCTAGCCCTAATAGACAAAGTGATATCCCGGGTAGGCTCTGAACCCCACAAACTGCTGGAGGTGTTGAGCGAACTTCAATGGGAAAAGGATGAAAAATACCTCACCAACCAAGAGTTAAAAGAGATTTCCAAAAGACTAAATGTTTCCGGAGGACATATCTGCAGCACTCTTAGTTTCTATACCTTGCTGTCCACCAAACCCCGGGGCAAATATGTGATCCAAATCTGTAAAGACCCTTCCTGCCATATAGATGGAACCCATGATATGGTCCAGGTTTTCACCGAAATACTGGGCATTAAAATGGGGGAAACCACCGAGGATAAAATGTTCACCCTGGAGTATACTAGTTGTATCGGCTGCTGTGATGAATCTCCTGCGGTGAGAATCCACGATACCCTTCATACCAAAATGACCCAGGCACAAGTCAAGGAAGTGATAGAGCATTACAAAGGGGAGAAGAAATAATGGCCGAAAAAGAACTGACTTATACCCTTTTGACCCGAAGATGGGATAAAATCGACAGTGATTCCCTGGAAGATTTTCTCAAAGAAGATGGCTACCAGGGACTGAAAAAAGCCCTTTCCATGAAAACCGCTGAGGTAATAGAAGAAGTTAAAACTTCAAAATTGATGGGGCGCGGCGGCGCAGGTTTTCCCACTGGCCTAAAAATGCAGTTCACTGCAGGCGCCAAAGGTGACCAAAAATATGTCATCTGCAATGCTGATGAAGGAGAACCTGGAACATTCAAAGATAAATATTTGATTATGAACGACCCCCACCAACTGGTGGAAGGGATGGCCATTTGCGGTTATGCTATAGGTGCAGACAAGGGCTATATCTACTTGCGTGGTGAATATAACCAATGCAAGAAAAAACTCCTCCACACCTTTGAACAAGCCCGCAAAAAAGGGTATTTGGGCAAAAATATCCTTAAGAAAAAATTCGACTTTGACATTGAAATTCGCTCCGGCGCTGGCTCTTATGTTTGTGGTGAAGAAACCGCCCTGATGGAGTCCATAGAAGGAAAAAGGGGCAGATCCAGGGTCAAACCTCCATTTCCGCCCACTAGTGGACTCTGGGGTAAGCCTACGGAAATCAATAACGTAGAAACTCTTTCCAACTTACCCTTTATTATGCTAGAGGGGGGAAAACGTTACGCTGAAATCGGCACTGAGAACAGCAAGGGAACCAAACTGCTCTGCCTGTCGGGAGATTTTGTCAACCGTGGGGTTTTTGAAGTTCCTTTTGGTATTACCATAAAAGAGGTGGTTTACGGTTTGGGAGGCGGCATTAAAAATGACAAAAGCCTGAAGATGCTGCAATTGGGCGGAGCATCCGGCCCCCTGGTGGATGAATCGGTAATGGATGTCCATCTCGACTTCAAAGAATTTTCCAGCAATCAACTGGCCCTGGGCTCAGGGGTCTTTATCGCTTTTAACCAAGATCGTAACCTGTTGGATATCCTTTTGGTTCTGATGGAATTTTTCAGCCATGAATCTTGCGGTAAATGCACCCTATGCCGGGAAGGAAATCACCAAATCCTGCGCCTGTTGGAAAAACTTCATGCGGGTCAAGGTGACAAACATGATCTGGAGATGATGGAAGTAATATCCAAAGCCATGCAGGATGTTTCTCTGTGCGGCCTGGGAATGGCCTCTACCACCCCCCTGGTTTCCAGTCTAAAATACTTTAAAAGTGATCTAGAAAAATATATAAACTGAGTTAATTTCCAGATCTAAACAAGTTAACTTTTCCACGGCTGGAACAAGTGCCCTGTCAAGCATCATCTACCTCATCCTGCACCTCCTTTAGGGATGTTGCGAATTCAATCATAAAAGCCGGGCTGACAGCCGAATCTTCTATAAACTTTTCAGGAGAAAACCGTGAATAAAATTATTAAAAAGGAACGAATCGCCCCCCAGGTTACAAAATTTGTGGTCAACGCCCCAGATATAGCCAACAAAAGGCAAGCCGGACAATTTGTTATTTTACGGCTGTCCGAAGAGGGCGAACGGATTCCTCTTACTATCGCTGATGCAAATCCGGAACAGGGGACTATCACCATTGTCTCTCAGGAGGTGGGTAAAACCACTGCTATTCTATCGCAACTGCAAGAGGGAGAACAGATCCTGGATTTAGTAGGGCCGCTGGGCAAACCTACCCATTTGAAAAATTCGGCACCGTAGTGTGTATCGGCGGCGGTATCGGTATCGCTCCGATGCATCCTATCGCACAGGCCATGAAAGAAGCAGGTAACAAGGTAATATCTATCCTGGGCGCCCGAAATCAAGATCTGCTGATTATGGAGGATGAGATGAGAGCCGCCTCCAATCAATTGGAAATATGCACTGACGATGGCTCTTACGGCACCAAAGGGCTGGTCACCGATGTGCTTAACCAATTAGTTGCCCAGGGAGTTAAAATAGATTTGGTGGTGGCTATTGGTCCCACCATAATGATGAAATTTGTCTGTA
>CAZTWC010000302.1:0-4348 GCA_964617105.1 uncultured Myxococcia bacterium | reverse complement strand
TTTAACGTTGGTCAAAATATTGTTTATGATCTGGTCAATGTTTGATTGTGAAAAGGATTCTAACTCAATTTTTTTCAAAGGGATATTAGCATCCTGGTATTTTTTTTCAGCCTCACCGCTGTGTCCAATCTCAGTGGTCATTAATATCAATACCGGACTACCCTTCAACAACTTAATTGTATAGTGAAGTAATTCAACACTGTGAGGGTCGGCCCAATGGGTATCATCGATTAGTAAAACCAGAGTTTTGCATTTGGTAATTTTTTTCAAAAGGTTAGTAAAGGCTTTGAATGCCCTTTCACGTAATCTTCCCGAACCCTCCTTAATAGATTTGGTATAGGGGCTTTTAGGAAAATGGAGCCCGATAAGATAACCAAGGAAATGAGCGTCTTCTACTACCTGGTCATTGATTATAGAGGTAGAACTGTTGTCGCCTGGCGAGTAAATTTCTTTCCGATCTTGACCTGAAGATGATAATTCGTGTGAATCTGCTGCTTTGTAAACTCTGGCCATTTGCCACAGCAACTCTTCTGCCGATTGCACCGGTGAGTCGGATTGGCTGGATAAGAGTTGCATATAAAAAAGTTCGGAGATAAGGCTGAAGGGTATGGTTTGATTTATCTTTTGGGACTGAGCAAATAGGATGAACCGGTTGTCGTTGTTATCAACCGCACTTTTCACAAACTCATAAAGCATCCTGGTTTTACCAATTCCGGCTTCCCCTTCAATTAAAATGGCCTGTGGGTCATTCATGTTTTCTACATAAATTAGAGCATCCATCAGAATCTCTTTTTCCATGTCCCGGCCCACAAAGTGGATCTTAACCCCTTCGAATTCTTCCATTCCTGTAGGAAAATTATTTAATAATTCTATACCAGATGAAGGCATAATAGCGCTAAAACCAACTTTTTGATCCATGTCCATTGGTTGACCACAGTAAGCGCAAAACTTTTTATTATTCGAGCATATAGCCTGGCAATAACGGCATTTGATAAAATCGGACAGGAGTGAAGCTCCGCAATTACTGCAGAATTTATCTCCCGGACGGTTGATGCTGCTGCATAGTTTGCAGATAGAACTTAATTGAAGCGGACTTCCACAGCGGCTGCAGAAATGATCTTCTTCTACAGACGTATGGCCACATAATGGACAGTTACGTTGGTTCAAAACAGTGCCACATTTTCCACAAAATTTTTGACCAAACCTGACCTCTGAATTGCAATTGAAACATTTTGTCATAACTATTTTGCTTTCGTTTTTTCTTAATTTTTAGTTCAATTACTCCGATATATTCAAACAAACAAGGTGTTAAGTTTTTCTTTTAAGGTTTCTTTTATCCTTCCTTTAAAGGGGGATAGCAAAAATGGTAAATCAACCTCAATTTCAATGCTGTGGTTATTAATAAATATTTCACCAGAAAATTTGGAGGCGATTATTTTGCCCCGTTGGGCTGAATCATTCCAATCAATCTCTTGGGTCCCAAAAGGTGCCAGTTTCTCTTTTACCAGACCTTCAACCCGGTTTTTAGTTTCAAAATAGAAGTTATCAACCGAAATATCTTGAAAGCATTTTTCAACTTTTATTTTTGCCATGACCAGTTTTCCCTTTAGTAAATATCCAGATGAATATAACCCAAAAAGGGGCTATGATAAATCATAACCCCTGATTTATTAGTTTACTCCTAGAATAAACTAATTTAATTGGTGGAGCTGAAGGGGCTCGAACCCTCGGCCTCCAGAGTGCGATTCTGGCGCTCTCCCAGTCTGAGCTACAGCCCCATAATTGGATTAACCACAAATAGGAATTAAAATAAAACATAAATTCTATATAAATTAACCGAAAATGTCCCTAATTATCTCTGGAAAAAAGAGGAAAGTCAAGAGCTAATAGGAATGTATAAATTTAAAGTAATATATTTTCTTCCATTGACCAGATAATCGAAAAATGATAATTTATTAAAAATTGACTCCATTACCTGGTGTCCGGACGGGCACTACTTAGAATACCAATGGGAGAGCCCGCAGAAATGCTCTTCTTGTAACCAGGAGAAGAAAATGAATTTTAAAAATATCCTCATATTAACCGATATAACAACTCAGCCCCATTCCGATGAAAAGGCGATAAAAATGTTGGCCCCAAAAGCGGAAAATATATATGCTCTTCATGTTATGCAGCAGGGGCTTAAAGACCTTTTTGTGGAGATTTTTGGAGATGACAAAGATTTCGGAGATCACTACAAGAAATGTTGCCAATCGTTACAAGAATGGGCTCAAGGATTTTCTTCTGAGATCACTTGTATAGTAAACCAGGGGTCAATTGAAGATATAGCCATCAAGACCATAAAAGATAAAGAGATTGATCTGGTAGTGACCGGAATTCCCAATTTCGCCCATTTGGGTGGTCATTATCGTTTGATAGAAACCATTGTTATGAACAGTCCCTGTTCCTTAATAATGGTGCCAACGGGTTATAACTGCGGCGATAAACCCACGCGGGTACTGGTGCCAATAGATTTTGAAAAATCCTCTGAATTGGCACTGAAATTTGCCCGGCAGGTGGTTGAAAAAGATGGAACAATTACCATTTTAAACGCTTACAATGTACCAGACGGATATTGGACATTGGGGCAAAGTTTTGATAAAGCAAAGAGCATTATGCGCAAAATGGCGCAAAATAAGATGACCGATTTTTTAGATAAAATAAACGATAGTTCTTCAAAAGAGGATATTCGTTTCCTCCTTTCCGACCCTGCCGAAGCCATTGTAGGTCATGCAGAGATGGCTCACAACGATTTGGTGGTAATGGGTAGTTATAACCGCACGGTGGGGGCTAAACTTTTTCATGCCAGCACCTCAAAAAAGGTTATTCAAAAAACCTCCTCCTGCACCTTGATTCTCAAAGATCCAGACCTGGTCCGCGATTTTTTAGATGAATATTGAGAAAACTCTAAGGGAGCCCTAAAGTTGGCCCAATTTGAATAGCAGATCGGCCATGATTATCTCATCTCCTAACCCGCTTGATTTTAGATTTTTGTCGGTGTTTAAAAGCAGAGCAAATATTTCTGGAAATATCCTGGGAGAAAAATTTCCGGCCTGGCGGCTTAATTTATCGACCACAAAAGGTTGAACTTTCATTCTCGAAGCCATTTGGCTGCTGCTTATTTTTCCTTTTAAATCAATAAGCATCCATAGAAGTCTGAAATGTCTGGATAGCAGGCCTAAAAACTTGATGCTAAAACTCCGATCGCTGGGATTGGCCATAAATAGGTTGTTTAGAATTGCAGCCGCCTGGCCGATTCGACCCGTTCCTATGAATTCAACTATATCAAAGACAGAATCTTCCTTCCAACGGATTAAATGTTTCTCCAGATCCTCAATTTCCAATTTGGTCCTGGGGGAAATAAATAGGGATATTTTTTCCAGTTCCTGATCGATAAGAGCCAAATCAGAACCAACGAAATCAGTCAACAGGTCGATAGCTAGTTTAGAAATAGATACTTTTTTCTTTTTAGCCAGGGATGAAATATATTTGGGCAGTTGCTGAAGTGTTACCTTTTTTAAAAACACCAGGCCCCCGGCTTTATTTATCCGCTTGTACAAGGCGGTTCGGGCATCAACTTTATCTGCTACTATCATTAGACAGGATGATGGATTTGGTTTTGATATGATTGCCAGCAATTTTTTTAATATCTCTTGATCACCTTTACTCTTTTTGGCTGAACCACCAATCTGAGCTGCAGAAATAACCACCATTTTCTTTTCTGAAAATATTGAAGGTGAATAGTAAGTTTGTTTAAACAGATTGAAATCGATCTCTGGAAATGAAAATTGTTCAAAATCAAAGGTAAGGGCATCATCTGATTTGATGATTTTACTCTTTAACAAACTCACCACAATGTTACGCAAAAAGTGCTCTTCACCAGTGACCAGATAAACCGGCAGCATCTCCTGATTTTTTATATGACGGTGAAATTCCAAATAATTCATTTTAACTCTCTAACTAGTTCCCGGACGGGAACTCACTAAAACCGGTTATGATAATTGCTAAAAATCTCTTCAGCCACCAGGGCGGCTACCTCTTTGATTGCTCTTTGACGATTTCCCTCCGTGAACAAAAGGGTTTTATTTTGACTGTATGAAACCTGTTTCTTTATGGTATTGGTAATACTCTCTCCATTATTTAATCTTATGGAAATTTTTATCCTGGCGGTGATAGTGTAGATTCCGGTAACAATCGCACCCTTGGCGTTATGAGTGGGGAGGGCGTTCTCGCTAAATGAAATCAGTGAACATTTCAGAGTAGTTGCTCCGGCTTGGTTGGTCAAAGAATAGCCATGGCGAATAAAAAT
>CAZTWC010000301.1:0-4368 GCA_964617105.1 uncultured Myxococcia bacterium | reverse complement strand
GATCGGCAAAACCGCCGTGTAAATCGTTGCCAGGCATTATTTGGCTAAGGCACATATTGCCCCGGCCACTTTTGCATAACAGGCATTCTCCGCAGGGCAATACCGCTGGGATCACCACTTTTTTTCCTTTTAAATCACTCGTATCATCAGGATGGGTCTCCACCACTTTGCCGCTGATCTCGTGGCCCAGGGTGAGGGGCATCGGTTTTTTGGTGCGCACGCCGTGATATAAAAATCCCAAATCAGTATGGCACACCCCGCAGCCGGCTACTTTAACTAAAACCTGCCCCGGCTCCAATTCGGCCTCTATCTGGGCCTGTTTAAAAGGAGCCTTTGGTTCAATCATCTGCCAACAGTTAACTGTAATAGACATATTTTCCTCCCAATATATTAAAGGTTACTTACTCCGATTCAATTAACAAGGCCATCCCCTGGCCGTGTCCAACACAAAGGGTGGCGATTCCCCGTTTAGCATTGCGGCGTTTTAGTTCCTGGGCCAGAGAAGCCACCAGCCTGACGCCGGTGCAGCCCAGAGGATGACCTAAGGCCACGGCGCCGCCGTTGACATTGACATTTTCCATCTCCAGTTCGAGATCTTTCATTACCGCCAGGATCTGGACGGAAAAAGCCTCGTTTATCTCCCACAAATCGATATCTTCTTTGCGCAAACCAGTGTCTGCCAGCAGTTTTTGTACGGCGGGTACCGGTCCCCACCCCATTAGTTGTGGCTTCAGGGCCACATTGGTCCAGTGCTTGATAACCCCTAGTTGGTTGAGGTTATGGGTTTTGCAGTATGTCGGGGAGGCCAAAACAACCGCTCCAGCACCGTCACTGATCCCAGAGGCATTTCCCGCTGTTACGGTGCCGCCTTCGGGTATAAAGGGGGTTTTTAACCTGCCCAGGCTCTCCAGGCTGGTGTCGGCACGGGGCTCCTGGTCCTTTTCTATCAGCCCGTTGGGAGAAGGAATGGGGATAATTTCATTCGTAATTCGGCCGTTTTCAAAGGCCTGTACTGCCCGCTGATTTGAGGTGACCGCAAAGGCATCCTGCTGAGTACGGTTGATTTGGTATTTTTCAGCCAGCAGTTCTGCGGTCCAGCCCATATTGGGGAAATTTTTCGGATAATTTTCAAACAACCGGGGGTTGTAGTTAGTGTGGGCGGTCATGGGATGATGCCCCAAATGTTCCACTCCGCCGGCCACCACCAGGTCCATCAAGCCAGCATCGATTGAGAGGGCGCCGTAGACCACCGCCTGCATGCTGGAAGCACAGAGCCGGTTGACTGTGCAGCCTGGAACTGTGGGGGGAAAGCCTGCCAGCAGGGCCACCAGACGGCCCAGGTTTTTGCCTTGCTCGTTATACTGTCCCACTACGCCAACGATAATATCATTTATATGAGCGGCATCAATTTGGTTTCTTTCAACCAACTCTTTTACCACATGGGCCAACAGATCGTCTGCCCGCACATCCTTGAAAATCCCTTTTTCCGGATGCCCGCGCCCGATTGGCGACCGCGCGCCATCGACTATAACTGTATTTGCCATTGTATCTCCATTGCTTAGAAGAATCGATTATCTTCCGAAAAACAGGCCAATTTATGGTGCAAATCAAAACCAATTTATAGAAACTCCCAAGCATATAAAAAATACGCTATTATTGCAAATGAAAAAAAAGTTCGAGTAGATTTGGGGCCTAGATTTCAATTCAGGAGGTTGAGCAGAATAACTTGATGGTTTATTCCTTCTCCTTTACCATTCCCAGTTCAAAAACAGCGCCATCTTTTTGAATCAAATTTAGATAACCCCGGCTCTTTTCCATCAGCCGCCGGCTGCTTTTCAAACCAGGTCCCTGGACTTGACCATCTGGATCTATCAGGGTATGGCTAAATATATCTTTTTCGAGATCAGCGATATTGTTGACCAACAACCTCACTTGTAAAGCGAATATATCTTTTTCCTTTCCATTGCTGGACCCGGCAGAAATTTCTATCTGTTTTGCGGCCAAATGGTCTTCTGGCTGATTTGAGTTCTTAAACAATAAAATATATCGGGATGCCAGTAGGATATTCACAAATACTTGTTCTAAATTAGGACAAATAATTTCCACCTCCAACTGGTTTTCTTCCGGCAGAATGACTCTGATTCGTTCATTTAAGAATCGCTGAAATAAAAGGCCAAGTCCCAGGTTGATCACTTCGGATAACTTATAACTTTCCTCCTGGGAAAAGTTTTGATGAGCGGTTATGGACTCGAGAATATTTTGGGCAATTAAGGTGTTTTCCTGGATAGTGGCAAAAGAGCGGATAGCTTTAAAGGTTTCCACAATAGTGAATAGTTGTGTCCCTTTCAATTGTTTTAAGTCTGCCCATATTTGCATTAAAAAGTCATCGCTAGTTTTAATAGAACTTAAAATAGATGCTAAAAGTTTCAACCTGCCTTGATCTTCTACGGCTATGTTGAGCGGACTCGACAATTGGCGTAGACGATTTTGTTTGTCTTTGGCAGGCCGGGTAATGGGGTTGAAAAGAGCGGGTATCAATGAATTCCAAAAGGGTTTTAGTTCCGAAAAACTTTTTAATCGGTTTTCAAACGGTTCCCGCGCACTTGATAAACCACTAAGGGCGGTTTTCTGCAATTTTTTAATCTCAGTAGCCAAATCGGCCATCACCAGCCCCAGTTGGGCAAAACGCTCCTGGCTAACCAGGGCGCCGATAGCCTGACTTAGCTGCTGACGGGTTAAAATAGATTTTACCCTGAGCAACATCTCCTGGCTGATAATCGGCTTGGCCAGATAATCGTCAGCCCCCATCCCCAATCCCAGCAGCCTATCATCCTGGGAGGCCCGGGCGGTGACAATGATCACCGGCAAATCGTGCAAACTTTCATCTGCCCTCACCTGTTTGAGCACATCCTCGCCAGACACTTCGGGCATCATCAAATCCAAAAGCATCAGGTCGGGTTTTTTAATTCTCATTTTTTGCAAGGCTTCACGGCCGCCATAGGCCTCCTGGACCTTGTAACCCTGGGCCCGCAGATGCTCGCTTAAAACTTCTACGTTTATCTGGATATCATCCACCACCAGAACGGTATAAGCAGCATTGTCCGGATCAGGCATCAAGTGAGATTCGGCCGCCGCCGGACTATCTGACTCCAGTTGTGGAAGTCCAACTGATTCTGCCGCTGTTTTTCCATCGGTCTCGATTTTTTGGCCAGTTGGTGTGGCAACTACATAATCGCTCTCTTTTTCATCCATTTCTTCCTTGACAACAATATTCCCGTGATCCTGTGACGGAAGGGTGACGGTAAAAACAGAACCCTGGTCAACCTCTGAACTTATCTGGATGTTGCCCTCCATCAAATCCACAATATTTTTTACCATGGCCAGCCCCAGCCCGGTACCTTCAAAAGAGCGGGAGGCCTGACCTTCCACCTGTTTAAATTCTTCGAAGATAGACTCCAACTGCGATTTGGGAATACCGATGCCCGTGTCGGAAACCGTGATCACCAAACCCTGGTGAGCAGTTATTTGCAGTTTCAGTTTTACCTGATTGGGCTGATCGGGCCGGGCGAATTTAACTGCATTGCCTAAAAGATTGCGCAAAAGGGTGAGCAGTTTTTCCTGGTCATTGAAAAAAAACATTTCCTGTTCCTGGGGCCAGGAAGTTTCAATATCAAAAGAGGCATTCTCCTTTTGCATCATCAGCCCCTGGGCCAATATTGAACTCTCTTGGGCCATCTGGTTCAGGTTTATCTGCCTGATCTCCAGGCTCATCTCTCCCTTTTTAGCCTTGGCCAAATCCAAAATTGCATTTACCTGTAATTTTAACGATTCAGCCAGGTTTTTTATCTTGCCGATTTGTTCTCCAGCGGGTTTGGCGAGGGCTCCAAAATGACCGGCATATACCAGTTCGGCAAAGCCAATAATCCCGTTAAGCGGTGTGCGCAACTCGTGGGAAGTGTTGTGAAAAAAGAGGGTGCGGGCGCGCTCTTTTTCCACTATTTCGTTGTACGCTACGCCCAACTCCAGATTCAGCCTCTCGGCCCGGCGGAAGGTGTTGGCAAACAGTTTGGAGAGCATATAACTCTGGGCAAAGATAAAGGCCACCAGGCCGAATTGGGTAATATAGGCGGTGTGGATAATGCTTTGGCTATGAAGCATATCGTTTATGATCGTCAAAAAAACTATAATAAACCCAGTCAAGGCTATTAAAGATCCCTCTTTTCTATGCAAAACTGCTCTGGTAATACCATATACAGCAATTGAGCAGGCCATGAGAGTTACGACTAGATAAATAAAATTATAGTCGGAATAAGTTCTTACCGGAAAGATTATAACCTCAACTATAAACAAAATCGATACTGCCCAAAT
>CAZTWC010000300.1:0-4395 GCA_964617105.1 uncultured Myxococcia bacterium | reverse complement strand
ATCTCAATTCTAGATGCCTTCTTTTTTTGGTCATCAGCCATTGGTCATGTTCTGGAAGATGAATCATCTCCAGTATCAAAGTTTCATAGGGGTTAGGTTCAACTTTAATGGAGGAGATGCGATTGTTGTGTGGTATGTCACCTTTGCCTTTGGGAAAACATTGGTAACCGGGTTTGGGGTAATGCCATTTTAGTCCGTTTAAATGATGATGTTGAAAAAGGGTGGCTATAATTCCCTGGGGAATAAATATAGCTGAAAAGAGATCATTGAGATCAGATTGAACACCCGATGCTTTGGCCAGGCGCCGCAGACTGCTTAGAGGATATTCACCTTTAGGCAGGAAAATAGGGGATTTATATGAAAAACAGTCAGGATACAAAATAATGGATTTTTCTTGACTATTTTTTGTCCGGTTATCAGGTCTTATCGGTTTTTTAGAGGATTCTTTTATTTTAAAGGCTATAAGTCTGGTGCGCCCCGGGTATTCCCTGGAAGTGTATAACAACCGGTTTTTCGGGTTGACAGCCACCCAACCGGTATCTCCCCGGGAACAACATATCCCTTTTTTTATTAGCTTGCCATGACTCCCGCATCCGTATTCTGGATGGGATTTATATTTAAGGTCAATGGAGTCAATAAACTGCAGAGATAGAGCATCAAAAATCACCACCCGGTCACACTTTTTGCCTCTATTTTTCGATTCAACACTGACATAGAGCCTTCCCTGGAAATAATCCAGGTCGCCGAAATGATTATAATTATCCCATAGAGTTTGAATCGATTTAAGGGAGTTCCAATGGGAATAGTTTTTCTCTTTTTCCAGCACTTTCACCCATTTTTCAAGAAAAGATAAACTGTTATCGCTAAAAATAGGGCGGTACCGATGTTTTTTATCCACCTCCAGGTTGTTTTTAAGATCTATTTTAAAAATATGCCACCTACTGGTGAAATACCAGTTTTTACCGTCAGTGGTAATCCCGGCGGCCTGATTATGAAAGGGGACACTTTCAGAATCCTGGGGATAAGTGCCCAGAATTTTGAGGGAGGCGGAAGCGCAGGGCCAAGAAAGACCTGTTATAAGCAGAAAAAACAAGGATTTTATCAAGTTTATTGTGGTCATAAAATATATTAATTATCTACCCTAAAATTTTATTGCCGGTCCCAAAGTGACCTGGAAAAACGATAGGTTATTATCTATGTCCAGGTAAAGATTGTGAATGGCTATTATAAGTTTAACCTCAATAGTTTCTGATAAAGGGGATAGCAGGCCGAAACCAAGATTATAGCCAAAAGAGGGGGAGAGGCGATGGTCAAGCAGATTGTCAAGGTACAAGCCGGCTCCAATGCGGATAAAGGGGGATATCCAGGATTTGTCAATCCAGTAATCCAGATTCATAGAGAGTCCGAAAATGTTTAAAGGATCTAATTTGTCCCGTTGGACAGAGGTTACCAGCCAACTAAGTTCAGTAGAAAAATGGCGACTGACTCCCACGCTGCCGGAAAAACTGGCCAGCCAACCACGTCCGGCGCTGTTGTGACCTCTTACTGCACAGTAGCCACCGCCAGCAATTAACTTTACATCTCCTTTTTCCGCCTTAACTTCTGGCGTCATTGACAATAAAAGAAAAAAGGAAAAGAGAAAATAGAGATATAATTGTGTCAACCAGGCATTAAAATGCCGGTAATTATTTTCGTTATTAAAACCAGAGTGTACCATGATTATTATCTTTCCTGGCCCCCGGATTTGGTTTCAGCATAAATTAGTGCTGCTGCCACCACAGCCACCGGTGGGATCATAATATTTATTATCGGTATGGGTAAAAGCAGGAAAACTATAGTTCCAAATCCAGCTGATAACCATGGGTTAGTGGTGATAATTCCCCGTTTGGCTTTAAATGAAAGTTTTTCCAGACATAAAGTGTAGTCTAAAAAATTGAAAGCCAAGAAAAATATACCCACCACCACACCTCCAACCGAATAGATTAAAACACCTAGTCCGGGCAATAGGGATAGTAGCAGCAAAATGCCAAGCACCGCTAAAAAGGTAACTCCCCGTTTCAACTCCGATTTCAGGGTGTATAAAATCTCCGCCAACCCATTATGGAGATTGGTTTTCAAGCCGCCTTTTTTCTGGTCAAAAGTGAACCCTTGCAAAATCAGGGTTTTTTGCGCCAGTTTGTCGTTAAACACCGAAGATATCAGGTTGGCGGCCAGGAAAAAAATGAAAAACATGGTTAAGATTCCGATAAAAACCGCGACAACGCCAAAGGGGATATAAAAGATATTATACCATTTGTCAAAAGGGGGTGTAACCAGGTGATAGAGTCGCACAAACAACTGGTAATTGCCAATGGCGGTGATGATATAGGCTATATAAAGGCAACAGTTGATTAAAAACGGCCAAAAGGCAATCCGTTTTAACTCCAGGTTACTCCTGATTAGAGAGAGTCCTTTGAAGAAAAACAGTACTCCTTTTATATAATCGCCGATAAAATTCATACCCTAATCCTTCTTATGGAGTACCAGAGTCCCATTTTGACGGTGCAAAGGTTCCCCCGGCGGTAGATTGGTTGGAATACAACTTATCACTTCGTCCGGCCGCATGACAATTCTGTAGTGGTTGGGTATTTCGCGGCCCGGCTGAATCAAGACTTTACCTCCCACCTGGGCTTCGTGACCAATACAACTACCCAAAAAAGCCCGCCTGGAGGAAACTATTTCCCCATTATGCTTAACTTTGACATGGCCCTGGAAAATAGCATCGATAAAGCCGGCCCAGGGATTGATATATGCCCCCCGGCCAATGAGCGAAACCTGGAGTTTCCAGTTGCCAATAATCGCCCTGGGATAGGAAACGCACTGAACTAAGAAGGTGTCTTCCATGGTGCAGCAATCAGCACCCAGGGTGGAGTTGAGTAGTACTGTGTGATCCGCCAGGTTAGAGCCGGGTCCCACAAAAGAGTTGCGAATACAGGCCTGAGCGCCGATAGTGACATTGTCGCCAATCATGGCCGCTTCCAGGTAGGCGGTGGGGTGGATATGGCATCCTTTGCCAATCACCACCATTTTTTGCAGCAGTTTCCAGGGTTTTATACTCCGCTGAATGGCCAGGGCTTCTAACAACTTGTAAGAGGTCCAGCCCTTGTGCTTATAAATTCTTTCTAACCAGCGGACTCCAAACATCAGGTGGTTGAGCCAGAGAATATGTACCCAATTGGTAATATGGCAGGCCAGGCTGGAAGTGATGGGAAACAGCATAAAGGCCGGTTGTCCGGGCAGGGTAGGGAGGCGCACTTCAACGGTTATTTCCCTGGTGGCAACCAATTGAGGTTGGCAAATTTGATGTAAATGTTTTCTCAGATCAAGGTAGTTGTCCGCTTTTGGCAAAGCGCCAGAAACCATAAAAATGTCGTAAATTATTGCTGGTTTTTTTTGCCCCGGGGCAGTGTATTCCGCCAGTTCCTGTAGGGGCAAAAGATATTCCACTGCTGCATTTTTTATTACGGCCAGAGATTGGCTTTTATCACCTTTTTTACTTGAATTGAGAAAATCTTTGAGTAGTTTTTGGCTGACGTACACATAATCAAAAATCAACAAATATCTACTATCAGAGATGGTTTGGCCTGGATCGATATACTCTGCTTCCATCCCTAACCTTAGGAAAATCTCTTTCCGATTTTCGGCCAGGTTTTGCCAGCCTACCAGACTTTCGGCAACATCTTCCCCAAAGGGTGAGATAATAGTGTTGGTTTTTACAATATAGGCTTTTAATTTTTTCAACCAGACGCCTCCTTTTTATTTTCCTTTGGGATCAATTGACCCTGGTGCCAGGTCAGAGGGATATTTTCCAGCCCAGAAGGTATCTTGTAAACTCCCTCTTCAGGCCGCATCACCACCATCCATTGGTTGCCCACTTTAGATCCAGGCAGAAAAACCGACCTGGTTCCCAAAATAGCCTGATGGCCAACGCATCCTCCGCAGTATTCAAATTCTGAAGTTGAATTTTTATTGGAAACAGAGGGAGCGAGATGATGGTGCAAAGGATTATCGATAAAAATAACTCCAGAAGTAATAAATACTCCTCGACCAACCAGGGATTGGCGCAACATAAAATTGGCAATGGTGGAATCGGGATATGAAACGCTGTCAACCAGGTAGGAATCGCTGAGTATATGACAATTTTCACCGATAACGCTGTTTTTGATCCTGGAATGGTCGTTCAATACAGAATTGTCCCCTATCCAGGAGTAGCGAACTGAGGTAAAAGCGCCTAGTTTTACTCCATCTCCAATAAAGGAATTTTCAATGTAGGCGGTGGGGTGGATATCGCAACCTTTGGCCACGATTGAACCGCGCCCTAATTTTTCAGTCAACCTGAATAAAGAATATTTGGTC
>CAZTWC010000299.1:0-4410 GCA_964617105.1 uncultured Myxococcia bacterium | reverse complement strand
ACTCCGCCAGTGCATACTTTGGTGGTTTTATTGCAGGTAAATCCCGCGGCACAGCTGGTGACGTTGCAGTCGTCAATAAAATTTTTCTCTTCGCAAAGACCATTGTTACAGAGAAAGTTAACGTTGCACTCAGCATCATTTTGACATATGCCTCCTTTGCCTTTGCGTTCATTGACGGTTATCTCAAACTCTTTATCTTCAGTTTCCGAAACTTTTACCAATACCCGGTAAAAGTCTTTTTTATCACCACTGACAAAATAGGTTTTGCCTATACCTCCAGGCCCGGTAATAGTCTGGTTGGTGGTTAAGGATGCGCCTCCATGAGATTGGCCGACCAATTGGAATGAGATCGCCATGCCTCTAAGAGGTATGCCATATTTATCGGTAATTTGAACTGGAAGAATTATTTTGGAATAGGTATAAGCCGTCCTGATGGTGCCGTTCAGCAAACTAACCAATTTGGTTAGAGGTTCCACTATTATACTGTAGGTAATAGATGATGCTTCCATTGAGGTGACCCTGATCTGAAATTCAGCATTCTGATCACCGCAATTGAGAGTGGTTGAACTTATGCCATGTTCATTAGTTACATTTGAGGTCTTGGTAAGAGCAGACCCTGCCGGGTTTCCAATAACCTGATAACTAATTTGTTCCCCGGGTAGAGGGCCTACGTTTTCCTGGGTAAGCATCACTTCAAGATCAATTTTACCCTTCTTGGTAAGTCGCAAAATTGCCGGGCCGATAATGGTGAGGGTTTTACCTCCCGGGACAAGTTTTTGTTCCTCGTCTTCAGTTTTTACTGGAGTAGTTTCTCCGCAAGAGGAGAAAATAATAAACGAAATAAAAATAAGAAGAAAAGAACAATAATAATGAGAAGTTGCCGGTGCGAAAGAACGAACATATTTTCCCATTTTTTACTCCAGACCCAGGCTGTTAAGTTAATGAGCAAAGGTAATTATGCCTGGTATTATAACATCAGGAGTAAAGAAATGCTATCGTTCAATGGAACTATGGAACTATTATTCTTCGTCTTCAGGGTACCATTCTGTAATCGCCTGGGAAATTTTAAGAGCCTGGACTTTGTTGGAGATGTTGAACTTGTTCTGCATTCTGTAAGTTCCGCCACTTTTGCGATAGCGTCTGATGCTCACCTTGGGGGGATTGTATTGTTGCTTGGAGCGGTCGTAGTCCTCGAATAGAAACAGCACGGTAGCCCAGGAGCCCCTGGTCAGAATCTTTCTGTCCAACTCTTTGATAATTTTGATATTATCCTCTTCGTAATCGATTGATATATCTTCTATTGTTTCTGCCATAATGTCACCTCAAGTCTTGATTATTAATAAATGAAGGTAGATGTATTATATAATGTAATAGCGCCTTTTAACATAAGATACCTTAAAAGTCAAAGAGAACTAATAGTGAGCATTGCGAAATAAATTCGGGTTGTAATCATTTTTAGGTTGGGATAAAGTAATATCGAAATCGTAATCATAAAATTTATCAAGGAGGTTATATAATGCCTACTCATAAATTAGCCGGCCAAAAGGCCCCTCAATCAATGTTAATTGATATTAATAAATTATTGGATGATTATTACTCAATCGAACCTGCTTTTCAAGAACAATCCCAGCAGGTTTCCTTTGGCACCAGCGGACATAGAGGATCATCCAGCCATGGCTCATTCAACCAGGCTCATATATACGCTATTGCCCAGGCCATCTGCGACTTTCGGAAGACCAATGGGATTGACGGCCCTCTATACATGGGCAAGGATACCCATGCCTTATCAGGGCCGGCCCAGGAGAGCGCCCTGGAGGTGTTGGCCGCCAATGGCGTTGAGGTGTTTATCCAGTCAGAAGATGGTTATACTCCAACCCCGGTGATTTCTCACGCTATTTTATCCTATAACCATGGGAAAAAAGAGCACCTGGCTGACGGCATAGTGATTACTCCTTCGCATAATCCACCAAGTGATGGTGGAATTAAATACAATCCTCCTAACGGTGGGCCGGCGGATACTAAGATTACTGCAGGAATCCAGGATAGAGCCAACCAGATTTTGAAAAGCGGGATTAAAAATTTCATAAAAAGAATGCCGTTTAAGGATGCTTTAAAAGAAGAAAATACCCACCTCTATGATTTTATTCAACCTTATTTAAGCGACCTGAAAAATATTATCGATTTTGAACCAATAGTAGGAGAAAAGATAAAAATCGGGGCGGATCCTCTGGGCGGTTCAACCATCCAATACTGGAATCGTTTGACCGAATTCTATCACTTAGATTTGACTGTGGTAAACCAAAAGATCGAACCTGCTTTTTCCTTTATGACTCTTGATCACGATGGTAAAATTAGAATGGATTGCTCCAGCGGGTATGCCATGGCCAGCCTGACCAACATAAAAGATGATTTTGATATCGCCTTTGGCAATGATCCTGATGGTGACCGGCACGGAATTGTTACCCCATCTTCTGGACTGCTCAACCCTAACCATTATTTGGCAGTGTCTATAGATTATTTGTTTAACCGGCGCCAATGGCCCTTCACGGCAATGATTGGAAAAACTCTGGTTTCAAGTGCAATAATAGATCGGGTGGCACGAGATTTGGGCAGAAAAATTGCTGAAGTGCCGGTGGGTTTCAAATGGTTTGTACCTGGGTTGTTAAATGGGGAATATGCTTTTGGTGGTGAAGAGAGTGCTGGCGCCAGTTTCTTGCGCCATAACGGTAAGGTTTGGACCACAGACAAAGATGGTATTATAATGAACTTGTTGGCAGCAGAGATAACCGCTTTAACTGGCAAGGATCCGGGATGGCATTTCCAGAGGCTGGCGGAGAAACTTGGCCACCCATTTTATACTCGTATAGATTCTCCTTGCTCCCCGCAACAGAAAGCGGTTTTAAAAAAAATGTCTCCACAAATGGTGAGCGCCATTACAATGGCAGGAGAACCCATTGAAGATAAAATGACTAAAGCGCCGGCCAACCAGGCACCTATCGGTGGACTTAAAGTTACTACTAAAAACGGATGGTTTGCCGCCCGGCCATCTGGAACTGAAAATATTTATAAAATTTACGCCGAGAGTTTCAAAAGCCAAAGTCACCTTGACAGCATAATTGATGAGGCCAGATATATAGTGGAACAGGCTTTGACTTCGGCTGCAAATTAGGTGTTATTCGAGCGAATCCAAATTTTCGTTGCGAAGTTATAAATGATGTCACTGCAACAAATAGGAGGAGATATGTCGGAACCAATAGCCCCAATCCATCCTTTAGCTTCTAAACAATCTTTTTTTGACCAGCAGGAGAAGAGAACAAAATATAGGGAGCGGCAGGGAGTTCCTGTGCCCCTAAAAATACCCGATCAAAAAGAGATGGCCAAATGGCTGGCTTTGCTCAAACCATGGGAAAAATTGACCCGGCCTAGTTTTTTGGGAATGGAGAACCTGTTAGGCAAAGGTCCGGCAATCCTGGTTGGCAACCATACTTTGATGGGAATTTTGGATGCCTCCTTAATGTGGAGCCACCTATTTAGAAAAAAAGGGATCTACCTTCGAGCCATGGGAGATCACTTTCACTTTAAAGTTCCCTTATGGCGAGATTTGATGTTCAAATTCGGTATGGTTGACGGCACCAGAAAAAACTGTTCCACTCTGTTAGATAGACACAACTATATACTGGTTTTTCCTGGTGGCGCCAGGGAGGCTTTTAAAAACAAGGGAGAGCAATATCAATTAATCTGGAAAAAACGCACTGGTTTTGCCAAGATGGCTATAAAGCACGGTTGTCCAATCATCCCCTTTGCTGCAGTGGGAGCAGAGGAATGCTACCAGATTTTGGTGGACAACCGCCAGATTATGGCCACTCCCCTGGGAAAATTGATGAAAAAAATACATCTCAAGGGAGACCACTTGCCTCCATTGGTCAGAGGGATAGGTCCCACCATTTTACCTCGTCCCAAAAAGATGCACTTTTTGTTTGGTAAACCAATCGAAACAACTATATACCAGGGTGAACACCAAAATATAGTTTATTGCAAAGAGTTACACCATATTGTCAGACACCAGGTTGCGCTGCAAATAGAGGAATTACAGGATGAGCGAAATCGTCACCGGGTTGGCCACTTAATTAAATAGTTCCCTTCCGGGAATCAACTTGGTTACGATACCAGATCTTGGCCCAGATGCCAGACATCTTGTTCAGTGGATCCGGCCGGTATATAGAGACTTTCAAAGTATTCCTTGACCATTCGGTGGGTATTAAACTGGCGGGTTACGGCTTTAATAGATTCCTTCATACACTGGACCCAGCCGTGAGGGACGTTCCCTTCAGACCGTTGGAAATAAAGCGGGATTATTTCTCCCTCCAACACATCATACATACAACCAGCATCAAGTTCATCTTGTTTATC
>CAZTWC010000298.1:0-4460 GCA_964617105.1 uncultured Myxococcia bacterium | reverse complement strand
TTTTGGTTGGCATCTCCCAGTTGGATATTCAATCCTTCCGCCCGGTGAAAAGTGTTGGCAAACCGCATGGACAACACTGCTGACTGGGAAAATATAAACACCGCAAGGCCATAGGGAAGCATTACAAATGTTTCAATCACCTGCTGAAAATAGAGGATGTCGTTGACAATAACAAGAAGATAGACGAATCCACCTATCAGAATATACCAGGCGGCTTCCTGCTGATGGCGAACCGCCTGAATAAAAATATAAGCCGCATAGCAGGAGCAAACAAGTGCCTGTAATTGAATCAGGGATAATTGCTCAGTGATGGTTATTATGGGGGCAAAAACAATAAATATGCAAAATAACCCTCCGCTCACAAACAACACCTGTAATATCCGCTTATGCATAACCTCTTTAAATAGACAGCGCAAAAACAGCAAAAAAACTATGGTGTTAAGCGGCATGATTATATACTCTATTTTCATCCGCAGGTTATAATAACCAATAGAATCAAAATCGGGCCACAATCGCTCAGGATAACATGAGGAGAAAAAATAACGGGTTAATATCGTTATACAAGATAGTCCAAACCACAAATACCCCTTCTCTTGACGGCGGCCAAAATAGAGTAAAAAATGGTAAAGGGCCATCATCAGCAAAATACCCAGCACCATCAACCCCAGGATATCTTTCTGCAAGCATAGTAGGGTTAATTGAGAGGAAAAGCCAAGTTTGGGTGTTATCGTCAATCCCCCTTTGTCATGATGGAAGTTTGCCACCTTGATAGCAATGACAATTTGAGAAGGAAGGTGTTGCTCCCTGGTAGAGGCGGCTGGCAGAATAACATCTGAGTATTTTACCCAATTGATATGACGATTAAGATCAAAATTTACCATCATAGGTAAAAACTGGGGTTTAGTATCTGCCTGGTAAAGGCCGGGGCGGCCCGATTGGTTAACTTTGCGGCCATCAATAAAAATGGTTGCCGCGGTGTGTATATATGGGATCATGATGGACATCCGGTCTGGTTTAGTGGCCAGGGCGGAGGCCGGATTAGTTTTGGCTTTGGATCTGGTTGGCAGTTTTACCTTCAGCCGGTACCATCCATATCCCTGGCTGGAACCGGTTTTTTGTTTCCAGGTGCCAGGCACTTTAATGGTATCCCAGGCAGAATCATCATAATAGGGTTGGGCATACTCCGGCTTATCCGCCATCCAGTTGAATTTCCACTGGCCGCGCAAAGCGATGGGTCCATCCAGTTTAAAATCCCAATGGGATAAATCCAAAACCCCATTGGTGATTATTGGAGTGCTTTTTTTACCGGAATAGTTTTTTTGCCCGCAGGATAGGACAAAAAAGGCCATCAACAGCAGCAAAAACCAGTTAATTTTATTCATAAATATAGTGTTAGTCAGAGATACCGCCTTTGTTGCCAGGAACTATTTGGGCAGTATTTATTATTGTAGTACTTTTATTATATTTTTATACTATAAAGGTAAAATGCTTTTTAGGCAAGAATATATTTCTAGAGGAACACGATTTTTGCGTCCATAATCAATCATGTTGCTGCCGCATTGGTTTCGATATGAGCACTCAAAGCCATAAGCCCGTCCCACAGGGTTAAGATTGGCTCGTTGAGTTACGGCAATACCGAACAGGAACACCCCCCCGGGTTAACTGAGTTGGTGTTATTGTCATCATTGTTTTCAGTATTTTGGCCGGGTCCATTATTTTGCAGGTCGGATAGATAGATGCAGGTCCCTTTTTGGCAAACTGAATCATCAGGACAGGTTATTCCTTCACAGGCATTGGCAACACACTTACCCTCAAGACAAATTTGTCCGGCCGGACAGCCAGTTGAAATGCAAGGGTCGCTGGTGCATTTTCCTTGAACACACATCTTCCCATAAACACATTTGACTCCAGCGCAGGCATCGGGTGAGCAGAAGCCATTCGAGCAGGATTGACCGTCCGGGCAAGAGTTGTTGTCGCATATCGGAAAACAGTTTCCAGTTTCCTGGTCACAGTAACCTCCCTTGGGGCAGGAAACCTGGCGGCAGATATCGATTTTACATTTGCCATTGATACAAAGTTCGCCGGTTTTACAGCGAGTTTCCGTAGAGTAACAGTCATCCGGGCGGCATTCAATCTTACACTCTTCTGGTTTTCCTGATGAACATGGCTCGTTCATGGCGCAGTATTTACCATCTGCACATTCTATTGGAGTAAGGGCGCATATACTGGCGCAAGCGCCATCAATGCAATGGAAACCAGCGATGCATTTTTTTCCGCAACAGGGATCAGTTACACAGAAACCATTAACGCAGAATTGTTCAAAATTACATTCGTGGTTAAAACAAGGTGCGGCACATTTTCCACAAAGACACAGTGCTCCTGTTTCACAGGACTCATTTTCCATCCGTTAACCCGTCGCAATCGTTGTCCTTGCCATCACAGATCTCTTTGGTAATGATCTGGACAATGTTGGTCAAAGCCTGGACTAAACCGTTTTGGTCGTCTGCCTGAAAATAGCAGTTTGCATTAGAAGTTGCATCGTTGCTAAGAGGATCGCAATTGGCTTTTTGGGTTTTTCCTGCAACCGCGCATCTATTCAGGGTTAGGACATCAACCGAACCACCAAAACCTATCACAAAAGTGGAGATGTTTTTTAGGGTCAAATTGGTAACTTCATCCACCGGCGTGAATCTAGTGGCTGAATCATAGGGATCGCACCACTGCCAACCATCGGTAATCAGCAATACATAATTACGGCGGGAAATATCTGCCAAACCAGAATAATTGGAGGCATTTTGGAGACTTTGGGCCATAGGAGTATAATTTCCTCCTACTGGCGGGGGAGAGGACAATTCCAAGAGAATATTTTGGTGGTTATTCTCTTTAAGGTGCACTAAAACTTTTCCGGGATTGCATTTATCTGGATCGGGAAATAGCATCAAGCCAAAGCGAATTTTAGCCTGATTGGTGGTCAGGAAAGTATCAATAGCCTCTTTGGCGATTTGCCACTTGGTGACCCCAGAGATGCCGTGGGTCATGGAGCTCGATTTATCCAATACAATCAGGATATTTGGATATTCACAATTTATATCGCTGGCCTTGAGCAAACCAGGGGTAAGAAAGAAGAGCAATAAAAGAAAAATAATGTTAACTGGTTTCAATATTATACCTCATTAATGTGTAATTTTACCTGGTAGCCGACCAGTCACCGGTAGTTTTGCCGGAGGAAACCACTTTGGCCTTTCCATTTAACACTCCATTTTTCATCTCCAGGCTTTGAGGAGGCTGGTTATTGTCACTGACGATTTGAGCATATCCGGAAAATTCCAGGACATTGTCGGATGATTTTAGAGAATCAATCTTGGCGCCAATCAGATCTGCAACCGGATCTTTGGCCTGGTTACAGGCAATTTGGACAAATTGCAAGGAGCCACAGTAACCAATGGAACAGGCTAAACCTTCAACTGCTTTTTGGACTTCAGTGCAATCAATACTTTTTTTCAGCATGGTTTTCAGGTCTGGATGTCCGGTGGTCACTTTAATTACCAGGTTAACCAGGTAGGAAATTAGTTTGTTTACTTCCATTTTAATTTTGCGGTTATCCATGTTAAAGGTATTGCCAGACACCGAGCCGGTGAAGGGGAAAACCTCAATTTTTACATCGGCATGCTTAAAGCCTACATCAAGTTCAGCGCACTGAGGATAGTTTGGATCGGCTCTACCCATGGGACACTGGTCAATCCAGTAGAGTATCAGACTGTTCCAGTTCTCAGTGCCGGAGATTTTATTCCTGGGATTCAGATGGCGAAGTTGCATCTCTCCTTTGGCTTTCCAGGTCTGTAACATATTGGCTATGTTATTAAGAGCGGTAATCACCTCGGGAATCCCGGATTTGAAACGGGATTTTAAATAGTTGGCCACTGCTTTATCAATTATATCTCCGATAATGGGGATCTTATTTTTCAGATTAAAACCGTTCTTAAACAACTGGTCCAGTTTATCCAGAGGACCGCCAAGTTTGGGAAATCCAATCAAAGCATTGGTCATGTCAAATGAATATTGGGTATACCACATGCCACTAACATCAATAACACCATCCTTGTGAGGATCAGTTTCCGGCATTTTACGGCAAAGACCCATGTCACAGTAATGTCCAGGGGGACAATCAGCATCATGCAGGCAAGAATTATTTGGAATACATTGATTATTTAGGCATTGACTACCTGATGGACAATCGGTGTCAGTTTTACAAGTATCCTGGGAGCCACCACCTCCAACTGGCACAAAGTGTAAATAGCATTCTCCACCTTGGCAGATGTAGCCTTTGGCGCATTGGTTTTGATCCATGCAACTGGTCCCCTGGCCGCCTTTGGTGTTGCAGATGCCACTGTCGCACAACTCGTCGGATTGGCAATCCAAATCGTAAAAAATCTTTAATATATGATGAGTGTAATTCTATT
>CAZTWC010000297.1:0-4492 GCA_964617105.1 uncultured Myxococcia bacterium | reverse complement strand
AGGCCTGGTAATTTCTCTTTTATTTGTCCCGGCCCAGTTGTCCAATATTGCCTCCTCTTTTGACAAGAAGTTTACCGACTCTCTCATTCGGCAATTGCCCCAACCTTTTGAGCACCAGGTAGAGAGTGTAATCATCTTAATTGATCAAAATAGTATCGACTATTTTCGCCAACAGGCCCATATTCTCTGGCCATGGCCGCGAGAGTATTACGGTAAAATGGTTGATTATTTAAAGGCATCTGGCGCTAAGCAAGTGGTTTTTGACCTCTATTTTTCCGAAGAGGACATTGATCGACTCGATATCTCCGGTGAAGAATCGGACTCCGCTTTTGCTAAAGCCTGTGAAAAGATGAAAGCGGTCTTTCAGGCTGTTATCCTGCGAAAAGATAAAAATTTGTCCCCTCCTTTAAATCTACACGGTTTACCACAAATTGACGGGACCCCTTCTGAGGACATACCTCTTTACCATGGGATCACTTTGCCCATAGAGCCGCTCTTTAAAACTGCCCAGGGTTTAGGGATGGTCAATGTCACTCCAGATGGAGATGGGGTTGTCCGGCGGATATCTTTAGCTGCAAATTACAGCGGTAAAACCTTGCCCCACATGGGTTTGCTGGTGAGCAATGGCGGTAATTTTGGCCGTCTTGTCATTGATGGAAACCATATAAATGACCCGAGTAAAGAGAAAGCGGTCAAAGTCCCAGTCAACCATACAGTCCATTGGTATAAGTCAGCCTTTGACACTGTTCCGGCTGCAGATGTAATCCAATCGACGGTGCAATTGTCGGCCGGGGTAAAACCGCTGGTGCCTGTGGAGAGGTTTAAAGACAAAGTAGTGTTTATCGGCTCTAATGCCCCTGCCCTTTTCGACTTGAAGACAACTCCCCATAAAGCGATTATTCCCGGAGTGGAGGTGCTGGCCACTCTGACTGAGAATTTGATCCACGGCCACTGGTTGAAGCCAGCGGCCACCGGCGGCACCCTGTTGATAGTGGTTTTAATCTTTTTATTGGCCCTGGTGCTCCAAATGACTAAAAAGGTCTATTGGCATATTACTATGCTAATGGGATTTGGCGCTCTCTACACTCTGGTAATCTGTTTTGCCTACACTTTTTATGGTCTGCTCATGCCGGTGGTTTTGCCTTTTAGCGCTCTTTTTCTGGTTTTTGTAGCCACCCAGACCACCTATTATTTGGGAGAAGGTAAGAAAAAACGACAACTCAAAAAGATGTTTGATCACTATCTTGACTCCACCGTGGTCAGCCATTTGCTGAAAAATCCCAATGCCCTTAAGTTGGGGGGGGAACGGAAAGAGTTGACCGTATTCTTCTCCGACATTGCCGGATTTACCACGTTGAGTGAAAATATGGCCCCCGAGCGGCTGGTGGAGTTTTTAAACGAATATTTGGGTGAGATGTCCTCGATTATCATGGATTGCGGCGGTTATCTGGATAAGTATATTGGCGATGCCATCATGGCTGTTTTCGGGGCACCGGCCCACCAGAAACAAGCGGCGGACCAGGCTTGCCAGGCCGCCCTGGATAATATTCGGCGGCTGGAAGAGTTGAAAAAAGATTGGGGAGAGGAGTCTGCTGATTTCAATATCCGCATCGGCATCAGTACGGGTGAGATGGTAGTTGGCAATATTGGCTGCCACTCCCGAATGGACTACACGGTGATTGGCGATACTGTTAATCTGGGGGCCCGACTGGAGGGTGTGAACAAGCAGTTTGACACCAATATCATTATTGATGAAACAACTAAAAGACAACTTTCAAACTCTTTTGCTACCAGGGAACTCGATTTGGTGGCTGTAAAGGGGAAGACCAGGCCGGTGAAAATCTTTGAACTTTTGTTTAGTGACTTTAACAGTAAACTTTTAAAGATTTACAACCAGGGCCGGCAATTATATCAACAGAGGGAATGGATCCGGGCTCTGGCGGTTTTTGAGGAGGCGGCAGAGCAATTTCCCAATGATGGCCCTGCCCGGGTATATTTGGAGCGGTGCCGGCAATATATTGATAATCCTCCTTCAGATGACTGGGATGGAGTGCACCGGCTATCTGTCAAATAACTTGGGATTATTGCATAAAACAAGTCATGGGGCGACCAAAAATCGTTAAGTGAGAACGCTAATAGTTTATCAGCAATTTCAACTTGAAAAACATTCAAGATACCCATATAATACTTATGTGTAATGAGGATATTTATCAAGTAGGTTGGCAATGAAGCATCATATTTTTTTTCGCCGACATCCGGTATTTACCAGAGTAGAAATGGAACAATACCTCTCATCCCACCAGGATGTCGACTCCCGGACAGTGGAATCTTTGTTAGGTTATCATAAAAAAGCAGGGCATCTAATCACTGTGCGGCGGGGATTATATGCTGTTATACCAAATGGTTCCACTCCTGATAGATATCCCATTGACCCTTTTTTGATAACAGCAAAATTGACTAAAGACGCAGTTTTGTCCCACCACACTGCTCTCGAAATCCACGGGAATTCTTATTCTGTCCATGAGCGATTTACTTATACCGCATCCCGTCCTTTATCTCCTTTGACATTCCGTAACAATATTTTTTGTGGCGTAAGAAGCCCTGAAGCACTCCGTAGCCTAAAAAAGCAAAACTATGGTGTTAATACAGTCGACCGTTCTGGTATAGATGTCCGGGTAACAAGCCTAGAGCGAACAATGGTCGATGTATTAAATCGTCCTGACATTTCTGGAGGTTGGGAAGAGATATGGCGTTCGTTGGAGTCAGTGGAATTTTTTGACCTTGATAAATTGGTTGAATATGTTCATTTGTTGAAAAAAGCAACTACAGCTGCCAAAGTGGGATTTTATTTAGAACAGCACCGTGAATCTTTAATGGTGGAGGATAAATATCTAAAATCTCTCCGCGAACTTCGTCCAAAACAACCACATTACTTAAAGCGGCAAAAAAACTTATCTTGTCGATTGATTTCGGAGTGGAACCTTGTTATACCCACCGAGATAATTGAGCGGACGTGGGAGGAAATCTTATGAAAATTTCCGCTGCCAGGCTGACAACAGAATCTGAGTCAAGTGGATTTAGGCCAGATGTGTTAGAAAAAGTTGCAAACTTATTAGGATTATTGGACGCTTTACAACGTCATCCCTTATTAAAGAAAAAAATTGGTTCTAAAAGGTGGGACAGCCCTGAATCTGTTTATTTTCAAATTGCCTCGATTATCTGTAGATATTGATTTAAATTATATTGGTGCGGTTGAGCGGGAGTTAATGCAGAAAGAACGTCCCACAATTGCAAAAGCAGTTAAGTCCGTTTTCAAACAGGAGGGCTATGCAATTAGAAGAAGTCCTAAAGAGCAGCATGCGGGAGGCAAATGGTCTCTACGATATCACAGCGTTTTAGGACAAGGTGCCAATCTTGAGGTAGACATCAACTTACGGGATCAGGTAGATTTTTAAGGAGAATTATCTTTTGAGTGCCCAAAAATACCCGATTGAATCTAAACGATTTAAACCTTTTTTAATGGCAATCTCTATCTCCTTATTTTTCCTGCTATTGACCGGGGCTGATAAGACAAAAAACAAAGAAGGGACTCAAATAAAAGAGGCGAACCAAATCATCATCCAGCGCAAAGTGCACCTCCGTAATGGGGCTGGAACTTTTTTCAAAGTGGTCGAAACCATGCAAAAAGGGGTGAAAGTCAGCAAAATTAAAGAACAGAAAAAGTGGATTTTGGTTCGCACCAAAAAGGGTAAAGAAGGGTGGATACCCAAACGGGCCCTTTTGGGCAAAAAGAAAAAGAGAGACCATTTTGCCAGCCTGATGAAAGGAAAAGGGGTGGGAAAAGTCTCTAAGACCGATATTGTGGCAGCCTCCAAAGGCCTCTTTGATCTCGAGTTTAAAAAGGCGAACCCTAAAGCGAAAAAAGTCTTGGCCGCCCTTATAAAACCACAATTTACTCCCCAGGAATTTTTGGCCTTTCAAAAAGATAGAAATAAGAGGGCTACTCAAAAAAACAACCACAAAAATGATGGGAAAGCCACAAACATGGCCCAAAAGATGGCACCATTTTTGCCCCAACCGCATGAGCCGGCAAATATCTCAGAAGAGATGGAGAGTGCCATTGGCAAAGCCCTGGCCCTCAGGATGATTGCCCAGGGGGTTGTCAATGATGCAGAGTTGACCAAAAAGATTAACCTGATTGGCACCCTGTTGGCCACTAATTCACCTCGATACGATTTGGAATACCGTTTTTGCCGTGCTGGCTGACAAAGGGCAGAGTTCATTTGCCCTGCCCGGTGGTTTTGTCTTTATCACCAAAGGTTTGGTGGAGAGCGCAAAAAACGATGATGAACTGGCCGCCCTGCTGGGGCATGAATTGGCCCACCTGGTGCTCTTTCACGGTATGTCTGAGTGGAACAAACGCAAAATACAGCGCCGCAGTCAGGACATTTTTGCTGAATTGGACTCTGAAAGTGACAATATGGACGGGATG
>CAZTWC010000296.1:0-4495 GCA_964617105.1 uncultured Myxococcia bacterium | reverse complement strand
TTCGCCCCCAATCTTGGTTCAATTGGCGGCCAGGGGGTAGGGGTGGCAGCCCAGGAGATGGAGGCGGTTATTTTTCAGGAGGGGGAGACCGATGAGCAGCCAACCCCTATGCGCATAACCCCTATCCCCTATCCCAAACGGGC
Source organism: uncultured Myxococcia bacterium (assembly GCA_964617105.1). Classification (GTDB taxonomy): domain Bacteria; phylum CAZTWC01; class CAZTWC01; order CAZTWC01; family CAZTWC01; genus CAZTWC01. Next base: position 4,352 of record CAZTWC010000296.1, on the reverse strand, counting down.
CAAGGCCCTGGGAATTAGCGGGGAATTGATCATCGAGATTGTTATCGGCCGCAAAGGTCAGGTGGAGTCAATGAAGATAATAAAATCTCCCCACTCATCATTTTCTGCTGAAGCCAGAAAGATCGTTATGGGGTGGAAATTTAAACCTGGAAGAAACAAGGGAGTCCCGGTACGGGTGCGGGCCCGCAAAGTAATTGAGTTTAAACTGGACTAAAAAAAGTGTAGCCATGAAAATAATTCTCCTTTTACTGCTGATTATTTCACCCTTGGACTCCAAGGCCCAGTTTTTAAAAGAGGCCAATCAACTCTATAAAAACAACCAATATAAGCAGGCCATCACCATCTATAAAAAGGCGGTGGTCAAAGGAGAAAATCCCGCTCTATGCTACTTCAATATGGCCAACACCTATTTTCAAATGAATCTTCTCTCCCGGGCCATTGTTTACTATGGGGCCAGTATCGATGCTGCTCCCGATTTCTTTATGAGTCATCTGAACCTGGCCATCACCTACTATATGCTGGATGAGATTGGCGACTGCATCGCTCTGCTCAAGCGGGCTTTAGAATTGAAACCCAATCATCTCAAAGCTCACATGATTTTGGCCGCTTCCTATCAGCGGGCTGGCGATCTTCCCAAAGCAGCAGTCCTGTTTGAACGAATATTCCTAGATAACCAAAAAAAGATTGAGATCTGCCTATCTTTGGGTGAGATCTACCGGGATCTGGATGATCCGGTTGAAGCAACTCGATGGCTTTTGCGCTATCCTGCCGAAGGTAAACACCATATCCAGGTGCTGCAGATACTGGCTGAGATTTACCAAGAACAGGGTGATTTGGATCGGGCCATATACTATCTGAGAAAAGTGTATGAGGCTGATAAGGGAAAGCGATGGGCCTTATATCAACTGGTGATGCTGCTAAACAGAACCGGTCATGCCCTGGTAGCCCTATCTGAGGCTGAGTCCGCTTTGGAACTGTTCCCCGATTTTGCCCAACTGTCGTTGCTGGCTGGAAACATCGCCTTTGAAGAGAAACTCTACTTCCGGGCAGAACATCACTATCTGCGGGCCCAAAAATTGGGGAGTCCCGCAGCAGTGATTGGCCTGGAAAATATCAGAGTTTTGCGCTAGGAGTTTTGGCTCCAAACTACGCCTGGCCAGTACTACTACCTCAAATCGGTCAATCAGGCATTTTAATGCCTGGTTGACGGGATTGGCAGAGGTCATAATCGCAGGTTATTCCGGGCAAATTTTCCTGGAAAAATTATGGACTGGTGATATGGTTAAAATATTATTGCGAATTCGTAGCAAAATAGGAGGAGGAATTAACCATGTCAGCCGAACAAATTACCATTTTAGCCACTTTTGGCGGATATATGGTCCTGCTTTTTACCATTGGAGTAATAGGCGACCGTAAATTTGGCAAGAGTTACCAGGGTTTTGTAGCGGCGGATAAATCTTTGGGGGGATGGGTGACCGCTATCAGTGCTGCGGCCAGTTCCGAGAGCGCCTGGGTGATGCTGGGGTTGTCTGGGCTGGGCTATTCCAAGGGACCGGCCGGATATTGGGCTGCTTTGGGCTGTGTGCTGGGTTTTGTGTTTACCGCTATCTTTATTATTGTCCAGACCAGGCGATCTTCCCAGGAGATGAACGCCCTGACAGTAACCGACTTTTTCGAACGGCGGTTGGGCGACAAGAGCAAAATTCTGCGACTGTTATCCTCTCTTATCATTGTCTTTTTTCTGATGTGTTATGTGGTGGCTCAGTTTGTTGGTTCCGGCAAGCAGATGTCTGGTATGCAGTTGATGACTTACCAGCAGGGAGTGCTGTTGGGAGGGCTGATAATTGGTATATATGTGGTGATTGGTGGGTACGCAGCGGTCTGCTGGACAGACCTGGTGCAGGGAATCCTGATGGCTCTGGTGATGCTGTTTTTCCCCATCTTTGCCCTGATCAAAGCTGGAGGTTTTGGGCCGGTGCTGACCACCCTGGAGCAGCACAATCTCACCTTTTTTGTGGGGGGCGAAGCATTCACCTGGCTTTCAATCGGTTTTATCATCGGCCAGTTGGGCATCGGGCTGGGCTATCCTGGCATGCCCCATTCTCTAATCCGCTACATAACAGTTAAAAACGACAAAGAGGCTAAAAAAGCGGCTTTTCTTACAGTAATTTGGGGACTAATTGTGCTTTTTGGCTCGGTGAGCCTGGGGATCATCGGCCGCACCCTTTTGCCGGAACTATCCGATCCCGAAAAAATATTGCCCGCCTTTACCGCCAGTTTTTTCCACCCGGTCATCGCCGGACTGGTGTTGGCCGCCATTACTGCCGCTATTATGTCCACCGCCGACTCCCAGTTGATGATCTCCGCTACCTCGGTAATCCACGATATCTACTATCGTTTTGTCAAGCCGGAAAATTCGGTTGACCAGCAGGCCCACGAAAAGAGCAAAGTGCGCAGTATGAGGGTGGTGGTGGGGTTGTTGGCCCTGATAGCCATGATGATAGCCCTTATTGAGCCCAAAGTAATCTATACTTTTGTGCTTTTTGCCTGGGGCGCCCTGGGAGCCGCCTTTACTCCGGTGGTAATCCTCACTCTTTATTGGAAAAACTACAATCGTTGGGGCGCCCTGGCCAGCCTGATATGCGGCCCTCTGGTAATTATCGCCTGGAAGCTACTAGGGTTGGACCAGCAAATCTACGAACTGGTGCCTGGTTTTTTTCTCAGTTTATTGGCCTCGATTATTGTGTCTCTACTTACGGCAGAAAAGGAAAATTACATAGGTTTAAACAGGTGGTGATTAGATGTATTCAGAACTTAGCCTTTTTACCAAAATATTGAGCACCATAGTATTGTGGTTATCTATCCTGACCGCTGGCCTGCTCTGTTATTTCAAAATTAAACATTATCTCAAGGCTGCTGCCATGAGTGGAAATTTAGTTTCCTTCAGGAGTATTTTTAGCCGTTTTAGTGCAGATTTTAAAAATATAATAAGCATTGATTCTGTTGAAGGCCATAAAGATGCTTCTGGCCAGTATATCACTTATATCCTGTTTCATCTCAGTATTGGGGTCACTATACTGATCTCACTGATTTTTCCACTGTTAAGCAATATCCTGTTGGCCAGAGGGATAAATATCCCTTTGCGAATGGTTTTGTTGTTTGGATTGGGCGCTGTTGCCATAAGACTCTACCAACGTATCGATTCAGATAAAAAGGCTGTTTTTAGTAACCGAGATGATATTTTTTATCTGGCCATAGTGGGTTTATGGATATTTAGCGCTGTAATTCTCCTTTCAATCCAGAATGAAGTTGCAGTTATGGTGTTTTATCTATTTGGCATCGCTGTTTTCCTATCTCTCCCTTTTGGCAAATTTAAGCACTGTCTGACCTGGCCGGTAGGACGCCTGTATGCGGATTGCTATTTAGGTAATCGAAGCGGAATATATCTTGATTATCATAAACAAAACTGTCTTCGCTGTGGTCTTTGCCTTGAAGCATGTCACTATTACCAGGCCAACCGGGATATCAAAATTTCCACCCCTTATAAACTTTTTTGCCAAACAACTAAGGATTTGTCGGTAGATGAGATGAGAGATATATCCTATGGTGCCTGCTCTCTCTGCGGCCGCTGTTCTATAAATTGCCCCATGGGTATAGACGCAGCCTCATTGCATCGCCATACCAGAGGCATATTGACCAGGCAAAATAACGCTCCTCAACAGATTGTCAAAGCCTGCAATTTCCAGCGCCAAAAAGGCAATCATCTAGGTATCTCTAGCCAGGAATATTTTGAAACCATTGATTGGCTGGAACAGGAGTTGAAAGATGATCTTGGCAACGATAAACTGAAGATTCCTCTGGACAAACAAAATGCTGAAGTGCTGCTTACCATCCACCCGCGGGAGATCAAATACGATCCCCGTACCCTGTTAGCAGTTTTCAAACTTCTTACCCAGGCCAAAGTCGATTGGACTTTGCCTTCAACCGGATGGGATAATAGCAACTTTGGCTATTTTTCCGGAGATGATCAACTCCAATCGAGTATAAGCGGTTTAGTTATCGAGCAAGCCCAAAAGCTACAAATCGGTAAAATCGTGGTGACAGAGTGCGGCCATGGTTATATAACATTAATAAGAGAGATGGTGGGGGCGAGTAGAGGTAAATTAGTTAATAAGGTTGAAAGTATAGTTGAAACTCTGGCTCGGTTGGTCTCTCAAAAAAATATTTGTTTCAACCCTGAAGCGAATAGTTTTCCAGTCACTTACCATGATCCGTGCAATCTGGCCAGGTTTGGTGGAATTGTTGACAAACCGCGCTTTTTATTGAAAAATGTTTGCCGACAATTTGTGGAA
>CAZTWC010000295.1:0-4528 GCA_964617105.1 uncultured Myxococcia bacterium | reverse complement strand
AAAAAAGCCAGGAGAGGGGTAAAACAAACAGGATAATGGTAAAGGAGTCGATATTTATTAAGATTTCCGGTTTGGCCGCTCCCTGGGCTGTTAAAAATGGTTTGGCCCCATCGCCCAACAGGCTGGAGAGGAAATTGCCTACATCTCTGGTGTCGATCCATTCATCAATAAAGTTGGGCAAAAGATCCCACAGTTGCATAAACATGAACCAAAAACCGGATACAATCAGCAAAAACCTGAGCATAGCCTGGTCTTGCCATAAAACTTTGAGGGTATCGCAAAAAACCTGCCACGATTTTTTCTCTTTGGCCCTGGGATCAATTTCAGGCTCTTTAAACAGAAAAATGGTGGGTAAAAAATTAATGGCAGTAACAATGGCGGCTCCATAAAAAACGTAGTGCCAGGTGGGGTTGGCTTCATTACCCCGAGCCCAGGCTGCTACCATGGGCGCCATAAAACCGCCGATATTGACTACCCAATAAAAAATGCCAAACCCCAACCCAGAATTTTTGTCATCTAAAGATTGAGCCACTGCTCCCTGAACCGGGGGCTTGAAAATTGCGGTGCCGGTTCCCACCAAAATACCGGACAGCATCATGGTCCAAAATCCAGTGACATTGGCCATTAGGGAATAACCGATGATATTGATGGTAAAGGCTGTATAGAGACTTTTTTTATAACCATAAGAATCGGTGTACCCGCCGGAGATCATGGGAATCAGGCACTGTAGCAAGGCCCAAACCATATAGATAATCCCTTTTTCTGAATAGGTAAGACCCAGGTCAGCGCTGCCAGTGCCCACCATATACAGGGGTAAAACCGCTCGAACCCCAAAAAAGGCCATCCGTTCACCAGCCTCTATTATATTGGCTATCCAAAAGTTCCATTTCATCCCTTTTACTTGAGATATGACCGAAGGATTAAATCCATTTTCTGGTTTCTGCAATTTTATACCTCCTATAACTAAGTAAGTCCGGAACTAATCTCCAGCCTATATTCATGAAAACCAATATACCATATCCGCTTAATCGGTTGCCTGCAAGCATTTATAGCAACTATTAAATTAGCCCGAAGATTTACCCGGTTCAGGCCCCCCTCTCATTACCATTTTGAGCGCATTTGCAACCCTAATGCTCTTGACATAAAAACAATTCTGTGTGATATAATATCAACTAAATTAACAAAAATAATATTGCCAATCTAAATATCATTATCTACTTACCGGTTCTGAGCGCGCCCTTAGGTTTTAAAACGGAGTAACCAAAATGGAAAAATTAGACCGATTAATAGAGCGGGAAATAATGGCCAGGATTATTTGTTCAGAACTCAATAACTTCACCGATCTTAGGCCGGTTTTAATCACCATCCTTGACCATTTGAAAACCTATACCGATTTTCAGGCGATAAGTATCCGGCTGCACGATGATGGCGACTATCCCTATTTTACCTATGATGGTTTTCCAGAATCCTTTATTAAGCATGAAAACAGCCTGTGCTCAAAAGATAAACATGGTGAAATTATAACTGAGCCCAATAGTTCGGAACCTCTTTTAGAATGTATGTGCGGCAATATCATCAAGGGAAGATTTGACCCAAGTTTTCCATTTTTTACTGAAAACGGGAGCTTCTGGTCCAATCACACCACCGCCTTATTGGCCTCAACCTCTGATGAAGATCGCCAAACCCATACTAGAAATTATTGCAATTCCTGCGGTTATGAGTCAGTTGGGCTTTTCCCCATTAAAACAGCGGGAGAAATTATTGGACTGATTCAGTTTAACGATTTAAGAAAAAATATGTTTACCGAAGATCTTATCTATTTTTTTGAAATGATCGGTGAACAGGTGGGGATGGCAGTAAAAAATAGTCTTATCCACAGTAAACTAAAAGAGGCTTATGAAGAGATTAATACTCTCCAGGGTCTTTTGCCTATTTGTGCGCACTGTAAAAATATCCGTTCTGATCAGGGTCTTTGGGAAAAAGTTGAAGAATATTTTTCCAAACACGCCAACCAGGATTTTACCCACAGCATCTGTCCTGAATGTGTTAAAGAACTCTATCCAGATATTGACCTATCTAAAAGCGAATAGATTTTCCTCCTGAAATCCCAAGAAAAATGGGTGGATTTGAGATCTCTCTCAACTGTTATTCACCCCTACACCTTCTTTCCCAGAATCAATCCTGTACCTGCCAATAAAGTAAATCCCAGAACATAGGAGAGTACCCCCTGACTGGTGAGAGCAAAGCAAAGATAACCGCACAAAGCCGCAGCAATCATGCAGGTCATGGCATAGGGGATTTGGGTTCGGACGTGATCCAAATGGTCACACGAGGTAGCGATGGAAGACATGATGGTGGTATCGGAGATAGGGGAGCAGTGATCACCAAAAATGGCCCCATCTAAAACCGCGGCCAGGCTGAGAAAGATTACGGCCTGGTTTTCAACGCCAGAGATGGCGTAAACCAGGGGGATGGCGGTGGGGATCAAAATTGCCATGGTTCCCCAGGAGGTGCCGGTGGAAAAAGCCACCAGGCCGGCCAGGATAAAAATAGCCAGGGGCAAAACTACCAAAGGAACATTGTCCTGCAAAAGGGCTACTAAAAAATGAGCGGTCTGCAACTGGCTGCATACCGACCCCATAGACCAGGCCAGAGTCAAAATTGCCACTGCCAGCGACATGGCTCGAACCCCGGCTGCCCAGGCTTTGAGGCTTTCGCCCACGGTCAGGATCTTTTGGCCAACTGCCAGGCCTATGGCCAGGGCAGATCCCAACAGGGCACAATAGGCCATCACTTTGGCATTGTCAGCCTCAGAAAAACTCTGCTGCCATAAGTCCAGAGTAAAAAACGCCATAGGAGTTTCAACCAGCCGGGTAAATCCTTCACCGCTGTACAGCATGCCCAGCACAGTGCCGACCAGGGTCACCGCCACTGGGATGATGGCATTGTACCAGCGGCAGGGAGCGCCATCTTTGATACTAATATTGGTAAAGGTTGCAGAGGTCAGGGGTACTGCGCCTGGGGCCATCAACTGGCCCTGCTGGGCCCGTTTTTCCGCTCGGTACATGGGGCCGTAATCCCGTCTTATTATTTGCATATACAAAATAAAAAACAGGGTGAATATACAGTAGAACCTAAAGGGAAGTGCGCTGAAAAACAGGGAATAACCGCTTTGGTTAAGCCCCAGTTGGGCGGAGACATCGGCAAACAGGCTCACTTCATAACCGATCCAGGTGCTGATAATGGCCAATCCCGCCACTGGAGCAGCAGTGGAATCCACCAGATAGGCTAATTTTTCCCGGGAAATGGACATTTTATCGGTTAAAGGTCTAACAGTGGTTCCAACTATTATGGTATTGGCGTAATCATCAAAAAATACCAAAAAGCCCATCAACACGGTGGCTACCCTGGTGCTACGCCTGGTAGACGCAAAACGGGTTACCAGATCCACCAATCCCCTGGTGCCACCGCAACGGGAGATCACATTTACCATGCCGATTAAAGAGGTGGTGAAAATAAAAATATGGATCTTAAACTCATCTGCCACTGATTCCCAGATATAATCAACCGCCATGGCCGGCAAGAAGTGAAGGGGGTTGATACCGTGAGAGATAACTGCTCCCAGCCAAATGGCGAACAGAAGGGCCCAAAGGAGTTTGTGGAAAACCAAAGCCACCACGATAGCGGCCAAAGGAGGCAGGATAGAATAGATATTTGCCATCCGGCCTTTGATGTTTATGGCAGGCTCACTCTCTATACTTGTTGGTTTCAATTGAAGTTGAATACCATCCTCCAATTGCTGGCAATAAAGGGAATAAAGAGTAGAGCCGATGGAGGGCAATTCCTGCGCCCAGCCCGGAGGGATAAATTTTATCTGATCAGTTGATTTTAAACCAAATCGACCCGGTTTATGCTGGGAACAAAAATCGACAATAGTTTCGATGCCCTCTTTTTGGGCATATTTGGCAAGTTGCTTCTGGGCGTTGTCATAGGCCTTGCCCCTAAGGTAATCCTGATTGGGCTCCAGCCTGGTTACCAAAAAAATAAGCATTGATACAATAGTTAAGGATATAGCCAGTCTGATTATTATTTTTTTCAATCCCCTTCTCCCGAGTTTTGGCGGATACGAAGTTGAAGTTCAACTGCCCGAACTAAATTTGGGGAAACAGTCTGTTTGCGTAATCTAAATACGGTTCGCTGGCTGAGTCCAAGCAACTTTCCCACTTTGGCGTTGGTGAGATTAAAATTATTACCTATCACTTGCAATGCTGCACAACGGACTGCAATTATTTCTTTGGAACTTCCCTCCAGATTTGGCAGTCCTCCAGCCGCAGCAGCAGCTTCAAGAAGATTATCACAAGACAGTATTGGAGAATTCAGATCAGCACCAAAAAGTTCAAGAATTTCTCGTTGTCCAATCCGAGGCAGTAGGCCCCGAACATTATTTACAGTATAGAAACCTATAAGGCGCAGACCCAGCAGATCCGGTAAGTTGGATGCCTCATGAAAAGGGTCGCAGTTAAGTTGG